>CAZBTT010000142.1:0-4067 GCA_964494295.1 uncultured Acidobacteriota bacterium | reverse complement strand
CTTGCCGCGAGGCTTCAGTCGGTCGCAGGCGAGAATGCCATCGTCGTGGCGGAAAAGACGATGCGCCTGATCGGCCAGCAGTTTGTTCTCACCGACCTTGGGGAACAACGGCTGAAGGGTTTCGATAAGCCGATCGGTGCTTGGCGTGTCGAGGAGGAGGGCGTGTCGGCGAGCCGGTTCGACGCCATGCATGGCGCTCGCCTGGGTACGTTCGTCGGACGCGAGCACGAAGTCCTTGAACTTCCTCTGAAGCGTCGCGACGACCTCGGGCCGGACCGGCCGGTCGAGCGTCTCCTCCACCTCGACATCCGACGCTTCGAACTGCTTCCACCACGGGTAGGGCATGGTGTGGATGACCCCTGGGCCGATCAGCTGGGACCAGTGGAGATGATGACGATAGGCGGCGACGAGCAGGCTGGAGCGGAAGCCGCGCTTCTTGAAGATCTCGTGAGCGCGCTTGAACACCGCCACTCCGGCCCAGGCAAGGTAGCCGGGGTCGATCGCGATCTGCTCCTTCGTCATGACGCGCTGAAGCAGATCGTCGAGGCGTCCCACCATCAGGGTCATGTAGGGATGGAGCTGCGTCATGTCGACGCCTGACGCCTTCGCGCGATCGAGGCCGCGTTCAAAGGCCTCGGCCAGGATTACCGCCTGTGAAACCGTGAAACTCACGGTCGCGTTGACGTTGATGCCCGAGGCCACGAGTTCCTCGGCGGCCCGAACTCCGGCCGCGGTCGAAGGGACCTTGATCGCGATGTTGGGGGCGAGGGCGGCGAGCGCTTTGCCGTGCTCGATCATGCGCTCCGCGTTGGCGTGGAACTTCGGCGACACCTGCATCGAGAGGAAACCCTGCCGGCCCTTCGTATCGCGATGCACGGGAGCGAGGATCGCGGAAGCCTGCCGGCCGATCTCGTCGATGAGCAGCCACGCGATTTCGTCCTCGGTCGCGGTTTCGTTCGCGCGGATGATCGCGTCGAGCACGGGATTCCAGGTCTTCGGATCGGCTTTCACCACGCCATAGACGATGACCGGGTTGGAGGTCGCGCCGGTGGCCCCGTGATCGACCGCATCCTTGAGTTCGACAAGCGAGCAGGAATCGTTCCAGAATTCCGCGCCGCGCAGCACGGTGAGGCGCATCCGGCTCACCTGGGTCATGACAACTCCTCGATCACTGGGTCTGAATCATCTCGGTCAGCCGTCGCCGGGCATCCTGGAGCGGGTAGTCGATGCCCAGAAGCAGCCCAAGTGTAGGCGCTATGTCCTCGGGAGCGGCCTCCGCCGCGTACGTCCCCGGCTTCACGTTGGGGCCGAGGAACACCACGGGCACATGGCGATCGTACTCGTATGACGATCCGTGACCGGTGCCCCCGGGGCTGCTGGTGAGGTAGAGATGCTCCTTGAGGCGGCCGATCACGTGGGGACTGCGCGAGGCGAAGTAGGAACGCTTAACGGCATCGAAGTACGGATCGACCGACGCAGACGGAGGATCAGCGGCGAACGAAGAGGCGGTGTAGACCTTCTCCACCGTCCCGGTCGCAAGCAGGGCCTCGGCCAGAGTCCGCTCGACATCCTCTCGACGTACGCCCTGCCGCTGGAGCGCATCGAGGTTCAGGTAGAAGTCCGGAGCCATGTAGGAGGCGACCAGGTCGTTCTTCCCGGGAAAGCGCCTTTCGAGCGCGGCCATCGCGGCGGTCTGAAGATCGGCGGGCTTCACCCGGCCCGCCTTGACGCCCTGCTTTTGAAGGGTCTCGGCGAGCGGCATCACCGAATGGTCTGAGGTCAGGACGAGGACAAAGCGATCGGCTCCCACCCGCGCACGAAGAGCCTCCAGAAGCCGCCCCAGCAGGAGGTCGAGGCGCAGCATCTGATCCATGATCTCGTGCGAGTCGGGACCGAAGGCATGGCCGATGTAATCGCTCGCCGAAAAGCCGATGGCCAGGATATCGGTGACGTCATCGGCCCCGAGACCGTGGCCCTCGATCGCGGCGAGAGCGGCGTCGAAGGTAAGTTCATCCGCGAACGGAGTCCGGCGAAGCCGATCATTGAACGCTGCGGTTCCCGGGGCGGCCGGGCTGGTATGCGGAAAAACCGTGTCCTTGAGATCCGCCTCGGTGGCCACGTGATCCTCACCCGCGTACCGCCGGTAGACCGACTCGTCGCCGAGGAGCTTCGTCCAGGGTTTCGCCCCGTAGGCGTCAGGAAGTCGGCGCGCATTGAACGCGTCGAGCCAGGCGGGCGCGGACTTCATGTAGTAGCTGCTGGTGATGAAACGGCCTTGCGCGGACTCAAACCAGTAGGCCGCGTCCGCCCTCGGCCCGGCCATCATGATGGCCGCGCGGTCCTTGAGGGCCACGCCGACAACCTTCGCCGCCGGATTCGCCTTCTTCAGCATGTCCCCGAGCGTGAAGCCTATGAAGTTCACGGGCGAGGCGCCGCGGCCGCTTCCGCCCACCGGAAGAACCGTGGGGTCGTCCACCACGTTGACGGCGCGTCCGAGGGCCGCGTCGTACCAGGCGTTGGCGACGATGCCGGAGTGATGCGCGTTTCGGCCAGAGAGAATCACGGAGTGGCCGGGGCCGGTTTCGCAGTTCGCGTGGCGGAAACGCGCTTCCGTGAAGATGGCGCCGGTCTCGTTCAACTCCTTGAGGCCGGCCTTGTACAAGGCGGCGAAGCGTGTGAGGTAGTCGGCCCGCATCTGGTCAACCGACACCACGACCACCAGCCGGGGGCTCCCTGTCGTGGCCTGGGATGAGGAGGGGAACCGGGCGCCGAAATGCGCGACCGCGGCGACGAGGCCTATGACCAGCGCGGTCTTCTTCATGCGAAACCGAACCGCGGCGCGCCGTTTGGAGTAACGACGCGCCGCATTCAGGACCCTAGAACGTCAGGCGGACCGAGACCTGCATGAGTCGCGGATCGCCGCCGAGGGAGCTGATGACGCCCATGGTCGCCGGGCTCGAGACGTTCCGGTCGGGCAGACCGAGGTTCACCCGGTCGAGGGCGTTGAAGACATCCCAGCGAAGGGAGGCCGCGAAGCGAGACGACAGATTGAACTTGCGCTGCAGACTGAAGTCGAGGCTCTTGTAGTCGGGGCCGCGCAGGCCGTTCCGCTTGACGTTGCCGAAGGTGCCCGACGTCACCGCCTGGAAGGCGGCGCCGTTGAACCACGAATCCACGGTCTCGGCGCCCTTCGGGTCGCCCACCTGGTTCGGCAGGCCGGTCATGCTGGTGCCCACGTTGTTACCGCTCTGGGTGACCATGAAGGGGCGGCCGCTGCGCGCGGTGAAGATGCCGGAGATGGTCCAGCCTCCGAACACCGAGGCCGCAACGCCATCGTTCGCGTACTTCTTGCCCTTGCCGAAAGGAAGTTCGGCGACAAAGTTGAGGGCGAGGCGGTGGCGCACGTCGTAGTCGCTGGGGCCGTACCAGGCCGCGATATCACGCGAGTTCTGCGGAAACGACGCGGAACCCTGGGTGGAGAGGTGCTCGGAGGTGTTGTCCTTCGAGTCGGAGAGGGTGTACGCGATGCCAAAGCCGTCACCGTTCGAGAAGCGCTTCTCGAGGCCCATGTCGACGCCCTTGTACTCAGACTCGCCGTCCTGGCTGCGCCACTCGATGAAGCCGAAGTTCGGATATGGCAGAGCGCCGAGGGCGTTGTTGCCGGCCGCGTTTGGAAGCGGCTGGTTGAGGTTCACGAGGCGGCCGAGGTTGGTGCCCTTCGTGTAGACGCCATCGACGGTCAGAACCACTCCGTCCATCAACTCACGCTGGAAACCCACGCTCGCCTGCTGAACCGTGGTCTTCGGGGCTTCATTCGAGACCGCGCGAAGACGGTTCGTGCGGAGCTGGCCGGCGGCCGGGTCGAGGTTCGGCTGGACCAGGAAGCTCCCCGGAATGCCCTGCTGCAGGAAGAACACGGGCGAACCGGAGGTGCGCGTGATCGTCGAGTTGTTGAGACCCGGGAGGTTCAGAGCCAACTGGTCTTCGGAGCCGATGCGGTCGAAGGGGTGGTAGGAGATGCCGCAACCGCCCCGCAGGACCGGCTTTTCGTTGAGGGTGAAGACGGA
>CAZBTT010000141.1:0-10376 GCA_964494295.1 uncultured Acidobacteriota bacterium | reverse complement strand
CACCGCTGCCACGAGGTCGGGGGCGCTGCGCCTTGGAAGCTCCTGAGTCGAGAGGTTGCGCGGGGAGAAAGGAGCGCCCGGGGGCTCGGGGTTGGCCGGGGGCGGAGGCGCCCCTTTGGACCAGGGCACGAGCGGGGGCGAGGCCTCGAGCGGAGTCGCTGCGGCCTGGGTCCGCCACTTCTGGGGAGGCTCCCATTCGAAGGAATCGACCTTCGCGGCCGGCGGCCTCACCACGGGCCTTTGGGGCGGGGAAAGACCGGGGGGAGGGGTGGGCGCAGACGCCTTCGGCTCGGGCTCCAGAAAGAAGTCCCGAACACGACTGACGACCTTGTTGAAGACACTCATCGCTGGGCTGGCTGTCGCAAATTTCTCTTGGTCTACATCGACGCGAGGGGGCGAAGGGAGTGTAGCAAGCCGGCCAAAGCATTAGTCAACTTGAGAAGCGCAGGAATCATTGTCTTAACAATTCCAGGAAGAGCGGACCCGGTCCTGCGCAGGTTGGGCGAAAATAAGGCAAATGTATCCCGAGCTCCATTCCTCCTCGGCTTTCTCGTTTCTGAGGGGGTCTTCAAGCCCTGAAGATCTGGTCGCCCAGGCGGCCCGGTTGGGGTATGGGGTTGTGGGTCTGGCCGATCGCGATGGTCTGGCGGGAGCGCCCCGGTTTTTCCAGGCCGCGAAGAAAGCCGGCGTGCGGCCCATCGTGGGCGCCGAGGTGTCTTTGCCGGGTGATGGATTCGTTACCTTGTTCGTGGAGAACCCCGAGGGATACCGGAACCTAAGCCGCCTTTTGACCTCGCGGGCCAGAGCGACGCCACGCGCCACCACGCAGTGGAACGGGCTGGGTCAAGGCTTCGACGAACCGGAGTTGCTCGAGGGCCTCGTCGCCTTGTCCGCCGATGCTTCGACGATCGACACGCTCGCGTCTCTCTTCGGAAAAAACCGGACATTCGTCGAAGTCCAGCGCCACCTCACACGCGAGAGCCATCGTCAGGCTCTGGGCCTTCTAGACCTGGCCGACGCCCGCGGCCTTCAAGCCGTCGCTACCAACGGTGTTCTCCATGCGAAGCCACAAGGGCGTCGTCTCGTCGATGTCTTCACCTGCCTTCGAAATCACACCACGCTGTCCCGGGCCGGCCGTCTGCTTTCGCAGAACGCCGAGCGTCATTTGAAGCGCCCCGCCGACATGCAGTCGCTTTTTGCCGATCGTCCCGATGTGCTTCGCAATACCCTTGGCCTGTCCGATCGTCTTCGTTTCACGCTGAGCGATCTCGGTTATCGCTTCCCCGACTATCCGCTGCCCTCGGGTGAGACCAACGATTCGTTCCTGCGCGCCATCACCGTGGCGGGCGCCCATAACCGCTATCGGCCGTATCACGATCGCGCGCGGGCCCAGATCGAGAAGGAACTGAACGTCATCGCCAAACTCGGGCTCGCCGGCTACTTCCTGATCGTGTGGGACCTCATGCAGTTCTGCAAAGCCGAAGGCATCCTTGCCCAGGGCCGCGGGTCGGCTGCGAACAGCGCCGTCTGCTACAGCCTCGGCATCACCGCGGTCGATCCGGTGGGCATGGAGCTGCTTTTCGAGCGCTTCCTCTCCGAGGAGCGCGGTGAGTGGCCCGATATCGATATAGACCTGCCTTCGGGCGACCGGCGCGAGAAGGTCATTCAGCACGTCTACGCAAAGTACGGCCCGCACGGCGCGGCCATGACCGCGAACGTCATCACCTATCGTGAGAAGAGCGCGTCGCGCGAGATCGGCAAGGTGCTCGAGCTGCCCGACGACGTGGTCGAGAACGTCTCGCGGCAGATGCGGCGTTTCGAGTGGCACGACACGAAAGACACGTTCGACGCGCGTCTCGAACGAGCGGGGGTGGATCGCAGCGATCTTCGGTTGAAGGTCTTTGCCCGCCTCTTCCACGACATCCAGGACCTGCCGCGCCATCTCGGCCAGCACTCGGGCGGCATGATCGTGGCCCAGGGGCGGCTCGATGAGGTGGTGCCGCTCCAGCCCGCGTCCATGCCCGGCCGCACCATCGTCCAGTGGGACAAGGAGGACTGCGCCGACCTCGGCATCATCAAGGTCGACCTGCTCGGCCTCGGCATGATGGCGGCGCTGCAGGACACGATTTCCATCCTGTCGAGCACGGGTGTCGAGGTCGATATCGCGCACCTGCCCGAGAACGATCCCAAGACCTACGCGCAGATCCGCGCCGCCGACACCGTGGGCGTTTTCCAGATCGAGAGCCGTGCCCAGATGGCGACCCTGCCGCGGATGAAGCCCGATCATTTCTACGACCTCGTCGTTGAAGTCGCGATCATCCGTCCTGGGCCCATCGTCGGACAGATGGTGCATCCGTATCTCGATCGACGCGCGGGGCGCAAGCCGGTGGAATACGCGCATCCGTCCCTTGAGCCCATCTTGAAACGAACGTTGGGCGTGCCTCTGTTCCAGGAGCAGTTGCTTCGCATGGCCATGACCGTGGCGGGTTTCACCGGCGGCGAGGCCGAGGAACTGCGGCGCGCCATGGGCTTCAAGAGGTCCGAGAAACGCATGGCCGAGATCGAGGCCAAGCTGCGCGCGGGGATGGGGAGGAACGGCATAGAAGGCCCGGTGCAGGATCAGATCGTGAAGTCGATCGCGTCCTTCGCGCTCTATGGCTTCCCCGAGTCGCACGCCGCGAGCTTCGCTCTCATCGCCTACGCGAGTGCCTACCTGCGTGCCCATCATCACGCCGCTTTCGTTTGCGCGCTTCTCAACAACCAGCCCATGGGCTTCTACCATCCGATGACCCTGGTGAAAGACGCGCAGCGCCACGGCGTGAAGTTCCTTCCTGTGGATGTGACGAAGAGTGACGTTGTGTGTACGTTGGAAGGCGGCCTGGTTCGGTTGGGGCTCAACTACGTGACGAGTCTCCGCGCCCCCGCCGCCGCGGCGGTTGTCGAGGAGCGCGCCCGCCGACCGTTCGATTCGATCGAAGACTTCGCCCGACGCACGAAACTCCACGCCGACGAACTTGAGCGCCTCGCCGCGATCGGCGCTTTCGCGGCATTCGACCGCACCCGCCGCGACGCCCTCTGGCAGGTGGCGGCGCTAGCTCGCTCACCCGGCCCGCTGTTCGAAACACTACCAAGCCAATTGGACCGGTCGTCATTGCGAGGAGGCCGTCGAAAAGCTGCCGACGAAGCAACCCCTTCGCATTTACGAGATGTTGATTTCGAAGCACCCTCCCCACTCCCCGAAATGTCCACCCTCGACCGACTGCGCGCCGACATCATGGGCACCGACCTCACCATCGGCCCCCACCCGGTCGCCCGTTTCCGCGACCAGCTGAAGCAATCCGATGTTCTTCGCGCCGTCGATCTACCGTATCGCCGCGATGGCGACTTCGTTCGAGTGGCGGGAGCCGTGATCTGCCGCCAGCGTCCCGGCACCGCCAAGGGCTTCCTGTTCCTCACTCTCGAAGACGAAACCGGCCTCGTCAACGTCATCGTCCGCCCCGACCAGTTCGATCGTTTCCGGGAACTGCTCACGAACGCCCCGCTGCTGCGGGTCGATGGCGTCCTTCAGTCGAAGGAAGGAATCACCGTTCGGGCGATGAACGTGAGTCTCATCAACGAAGAGCCGGAAGAGGCCCTCCCGCAGATTCCCGTGAGGAGTTTCCGGTGAAGCCGTTTATCTTGAGACCAAGCAACTGCCAATGAGAAGAACCAAACCCAAGCTCAAGAAAACCGGGACCGTCGATTCCACCGCCGCACCGGGCAACGAGGCTACAGCGTTTAACGTAGCCCGTTTTATCCGCTCGGAACGGGAGAACCGCATCCGCGCGATCATTCGAACTGTGCTCAAGCCACTGGTCAAGAAATGACCAAATTCAGATCCGTCTTCGCGTGCCAGGCCTGCGGTTTCCAAAGCTCGAAGTGGCTGGGCCGCTGTCCCGAGTTCGACGACTGGAACACGTTCGTCGAAGAGCGGGAGGAGATCCAAAGCGCCAAGGCCGCGAAACAGCAGCGCTCGATTTCCGAGACTCTGGCGAAGCCGAAGGCCTATGACGACGTCGATGCCGGTGACGCGCCGCGCTTTCCCTCGGGCATCGGCGAGTTCGATCGAGTGCTCGGCGGCGGTGTGGTCCCCGGTTCACTGGTCCTTATCGGCGGCGAGCCCGGCATCGGCAAGAGCACCCTTCTCCTCCAGGTCGCTCAACTGCTCGCCCGTACCGGCGGGGCTGTTCTCTACGTTTCGGGCGAAGAGTCCGAACGGCAGATCAAACTTCGCGGCGACCGGCTGGGTGTGACCGGCGGCGCTCTCTTCCTGATGTCCGAGACGTCACTCGAGAACATCCTCGATCAGGTCGACGTGATGAAGCCGCAGTCGCTTGTCATCGACTCGGTCCAGACCATCTACTCCTCGAAATTCGCATCCGCCCCCGGATCCATCTCCCAGGTGCGCGAGGTGGCGACACAGCTTCTCTTCCTCGCCAAGGCCAGGGGCATCACCACTTTCATCATCGGCCACGTCACGAAGGACGGGTCGCTTGCCGGGCCCAAGTCGCTCGAGCACATCGTCGATACCGTGCTGTATTTCGAAGGCCAGAAAAACCACCATCACCGCGTGGTCCGGGCGGTGAAGAATCGTTTCGGTTCGGTAAGCGAACTTGGAGTGTTCGAGATGACGGGCACGGGCCTCATTCCCGTGGGGAACCCATCGGCTCTCTTCCTCTCCGAGCGGCTCCCCGGATCACCCGGGTCGGCCGTGGTTGCTACCGTCGAAGGAACGCGCACCATGCTGGTCGAAGTGCAGGCCCTGGTCACGAGCGCGTCGTTCGGGTCGCCGCGCCGCATGGCTCTCGGTCTCGACCGCGACCGCACCTCCCTTCTTCTCGCTGTGCTCGAGAAGCGCGCGGGTTATCCCCTTGCCGATCAGGACGTCCACGTGAGCGTGGTGGGCGGCCTTGAAGTCGAGGAGCCCGCGGTCGACCTCGGCATCGCGGCGGCCGTGATCTCTTCGTTCACCAACAAGCCTGTGCCGGAGAAGACAGCGGTGTTCGGCGAGATCGGCCTCGGCGGCGAGTTGCGCTCGGCCGGCCAGGCCGCGCTACGGCTTCGCGAAGTCGCCCAGATGGGGTTTGAGCGCTGCGTGATTCCGGCGGCCGGCGGCGTCATCTCGCCCGCGGATTTCCCGTCGTCGCTCAAGATCCACGCGGTCCGCACTCTCGACGAAGCCCTGCAGAGTATCTTCGACTGACACGGCTTCACGCGGCTGCGTGTTACACTGTTTCACGTGAACGACACCCAGAACGTCACCTTGTCCCTGCCCAAGCCCCTCCTCAAGGACGCGCGCCACGTCGCGGTCGAGCGGGGGATCTCCCTCTCCCGGCTGCTGACCGATACCCTGGCCGAGGCGGTGGCCCGGGACCGCGCGTACGACAAGGCGGCCTCGCGCTTTCTGAAGCGCATGGACAAGGGTTTCGCGATGGGAACAAACGGCCGGAGGCCGTCAAGCCGCGCCGCGCTTTATGAACGTTGAGTTCATAGACGCGAACGTCCTCATCTACGCCCACGACGAGAGCGCCGGCCGCAAACGGGACCAGGCGCGAGACCTTCTTCGCCGTCTCGTTCTGAGCCGGCAGGCGGCGTCGAGCGTGCAGGTGGCAGGCGAGTTCTTCGTGATCGCGACGCGAAAGATCAAGTCTCCTCTTTCCCCGAAGAACGCCGGAGCGATCCTCGAGGATCTCTCCGGCTGGATGATCCACTCCCCGAGCCTCGAAGACGCACAGGCGGCGGTGGAGATCGCGTCACGGTTCCAGATTCACTACTGGGACGCGCTGGTGATCCGCTCAGCGCAGGCGGTCGGAGCCTCGATCCTCTGGTCCGAGGACCTTCAGGACGGCGGCCGATTCGGCGCGGTCAGCGTCAGGAATCCTTTCCTGTGACCGCCCCTATCTCCAAAGAGCCGCTCTTCACCGCGCCGTTCCTCACGATGTGGGCGTTTTCATTCAGCGTGTTCGTTTCGTTGTTCATGCTGCTTCCGGTGGTGCCCTTCCAGGTCCTGGCCGAGGGCGGCACCGAGACCGAGGCCGGCCTCTTTATGGGCCTGCTCACCTACTCGTCGGGCCTCTCCGCCCTCTTCACCGGCGCCTTGTCGGATCACATCGGCCGGCGGAAACAGTTGATCATCTGCGCGGTCGCGATCACTGCCTGCGTCCTCCTCTACGGTGTGCTTCCCAGCGTCCCGAGGCTGGTCTTCGTGACCCTTCACGGGATCTTCTGGTCCGGCTTGCTGCTCGCATCCTCGGCCCACGTCACGAGCGTCATCCCCGCGGCCCGGCGCGCCGAGGGCCTTGGATACTGGGGGATGTCGTCCCTCCTCGCCGTCACCGTGGCCCCGAGTATCGGGTTCGCCATCTACAAACATGGGTGGCTCACCCTGTGTCTGTCGGTGGCGGCGATGAATGTGGTGATGGGCCTCATCGCCTTGTCCATTCACTAGAGCCACGAAGGCGCGCCCGGGTGGCCCACCCCGCCGGACCCCACGGACTCGCTGAACTTCAGCGTCCTGCGGATCTCGGCCGCGCTCTTTCTGT
The DNA here is from genome assembly GCA_964494295.1 of uncultured Acidobacteriota bacterium. Taxonomy (GTDB): domain Bacteria; phylum Acidobacteriota; class Vicinamibacteria; order Fen-336; family JAGNNV01; genus JAGNNV01. The sequence continues at coordinate 3,795 of CAZBTT010000141.1, read as the reverse complement.
ACAGCTTCGCCTTCGGCGCCGTCACGTCCTTCGCCGCCCTCGCCGCCGACGCGCGCGGGATCGCTCCGCGGGAAGTGTTCCTCACCACCATGGCCTTCACCACGTTTCTCTCTCGCCCCGTCCTCTCGCCCTTTCTCGATCGGCTCGGCCATGTCCGCATGTTCCGCTGGTTCGTCATGATGATTCCCCTCGGCCTGGCCCTCCTGTCTTTCGCGACCACGAAATGGATGATGATCGCCGCGGCCATGATCTTTGGCATCGCCTACGGCAACTGCCACCCCGCATTCACCGCTTACATAATGAGCCGGGTGGATGAACGCGGGCGGGGCGGCGCTTTTGGCGGGATCCTCGCGGCCTTCGATGTCGGCATCGGCACCGGCTCGATCCTGTCCGGGGTCCTCGTGCACCGTTTCGGTTTCGGCGTCGCGTTTGGAACGGCGACCGTGCTCTCGGCGCTTTCCCTCCCGTACTTCAACTGGGCCCGCGCTCGTTTCGAGCGAGACAACGCAGTTCGTCCCACGGGCCTGCCCCCAATGGCGGTAGAGGCGGCACTATGACAGCCCGCCCCCTCGCCGTGGTTTGTCTCTCCGGAGGCATGGACTCCGCAGTTACGGCGGCTCTGGCGAAGCAAAGTCACGAGATCGCCCTGCTTCACGCGAACTATGGCCAGCGCACGGAGGCGCGGGAGCTTTCGTGTTTCGAGTCGCTCGCCGCGCACTTCGCCGTCCCGACGGAAAGACGCCTGGTCGTCGACTTCACCTCGTTGCGCCAGATCGGCGGAAGCAGCCTGACGGATCGGTCCATCGCGGTTCGCCACGGCGAGCCCGAGGAGGGTGTTGTCCCGACGTCTTACGTCCCGTTTCGAAACGCCCACCTTCTCGCCGCTTCGACGAGCTGGGCGGAAGTGCTTGGCGCCACCTCGATCTGGGTGGGTGCGGTCGAGGCGGACTCGTCGGGCTATCCCGACTGCCGGCCAGCCTTCTTCGCGGCCTTCGCCGAGGCCATCCGCCTCGGTACCCGGGCCGATACCCGGATCGCGATCGAGACCCCGGTGATCTCCATGAACAAGGCGGAGATCATCCAAAGAGGCCTTGCGCTTGGAGTTCCCTTCGCGCTCACCTGGTCCTGCTACGAATCCAACGACGTCGCCTGTGGCGGTTGCGAAAGCTGCCGACTCCGCCTTGCCGCCTTCGAGCGGGCCGGATCGGCCGATCCCATACCTTACCTGTCCGTCTAAAGTAGGCTTCCTACGTCCAAAGTATCGAACAGGAGAACCCTATGAAGCGCCCCCTTCTGGCCCTTGCGGCCTTGCTTGTCTCAGCCACCCTCGCCTCCGCCCAGACTGGCGGAGTTCGGGGCAAGATCTTCGACGACAAGGGCGCGCCTCTCGAGGGTGTCGCGGTCAAAATGGAGTTCCAGGGCGGGGTCACCCTCGCCTTCGAGAGCAAGACCAACAAGAAGGGCGAGTTCATGCAGATCGGCCTGCGCCCGGGGAACTGGAAGTTCACCTATACGAAGGAGGCGTTCCAGATCTTCTCCTCGCCCTATCGGGTGGCGCTGGGTGAAGCCACGGTCCTGCCCGATGTGAAACTCGTATCCGCGAAAGCCGCGGCGGCCGCCGCGGGCGGTGGCGAGGACCTTCAGAAAGTGTTTGGGGACGCGGTGGCCAAGCTCCAGGCGGGCGACCATGACGGCGCCATCGCCGCGTTCGACGCCATGATCCTCAAGAATCCGTCGCTTGCCGAAGCGCACTACAACAAGGCCTTCGCCCAGTACCAGAAGAAGGACTACGAGGCCGCCGAGACCACGCTCAAGCGCGCCCTCGAAATCAAGGCGGACTATTCCGACGCGCGCGTCCTGCTCTCGAACATCTACACCGTGCAGGGTCACAAGGACAAAGCCGTCGAGGTGATGTCGGCGAATGCCGGCGGCGCCGATCCGAAACAGCTCTTCAATCTTGGCCTCGCCCTTCTCAACAGTGGCAAGAACTCCGAAGCCGCCGAGGCCTTCGCGAAGGTCGAGGCCGCCGATCCGAAGCACGTCGAGGTCCAGTACTACCTCGCCACCGCCGCGCTCAACGCGGGCAAGACCGACGAGTGTGTCCAGCGCCTCGAGAAGTACCTGAGCATGAACCCCACGAGCGAGCAGAACAAGGCCACCGCTCAGGGTCTGATCGCCGCGCTCAAGAAGAAGTAGGCCCCCCGCCTCGCCCCACGACGACTTCGCTTTGGATATCGCCGCCCGTCTGGCCGAAGTCCGCGGCCGCATCGCCGAGGCGGCCCGGCGCGCGAGCCGAGACGCCTCGTCCGTCACCCTGGTGGCGGTAAGCAAGTTCCACCCGACCACCGCCATTGAAGCGGCCTACGCGGCGGGGCAGCGTCACTTCGGGGAGAACCGGGTTCAGGAAGCTGAAGAGAAGAAGGGGCTGCTCGGCCCCTTGATTGCCTCCGCCGATCCGCTGCGCCTTGAACTCATCGGGGCGCTTCAGTCCAACAAGGCGCGCAAAGCGGTGGCTGCGGTCTGGCGGATCCAGTCGATCGACTCCGCGGCGCTCGGCGAGAGAGTGGGCCGAATCGCCCAGGAGATGGGCCTCGTCATGCCCGTGCTCGTTCAGGTCGATCTCGCAGGCGAGGCCACGAAGTCAGGTGTGCCCGAGGCCGCGCTCCTCGAGACCCTCGAGGCGCTTCGTTCCGCGCAGGGGCTTCGGGTGGAGGGCCTGATGGCCATCCCGCCTTTCCTCGAAGACCCGAACGATGTTCGTCCCTACTTCGCTCGCCTTCGCGCCCTGCGCGATCAGGCTCGCGAGCGGGGTCTGCTCGATGGCGCCGAGCTCTCGATGGGCATGAGCCACGACTTTGAAGCTGCCATCGAAGAAGGCGCGACGATCGTGCGCGTCGGCACCGCGATCTTCGGGGAGCGGCCCCGCTAATGCACCCAGCCGGATCCGTTCGGGTTCTTGCCGCCGTCCACGACGCGTAACCCTGGATTGCCGCGCTTCGGGGCGAGGAGCCGATTCAACTTGAGCTGCGCGGCGAGCGCCGTCCCCCCGCGAATGTAGGCGTACATCAGCCCCATGGCGAGGAAATGCGGCGCGAAGTTCGAGAAGCCGTACATCACCGCGAACACCGCGGTCATGCCGAGGGTGAGGTAGAGAAGGTTCTTGCCGGCGGCCGGCAGCATCAGCATGAACAGGATCGTTCGGTTGGGAAACAGCAGAGCCCAGGCGACGATCAGGGCGTCCGCCAGCGGCCAGATCGAGAGGTATTGGGTGCTATGAACATCGCTCCACGCAAGGCCCATGAGGGTGGTGAGGAAGCCGGCGCCCGTCACGATCAGAGCGCAGACGATGAGATACCGGGCGCCGCCCCATAGTCCCGCGAGATCGCGGCCGAAGATCGCGAGCATGAGCGATCCGAACACGAGGTTCTGGCCATCTCCCTCGAAGAAGCCCCAGGTCACGAGACGCCAGACCTGTCCGCCAAGAACGAGAGCGGGGGAGAGCAGGGCCAGGCGCAGCGACGGCACTCCCGATCGCTCGAAGAACGCGAGGAAGGCGCTTCCGAGGATCACGACGATGATGAGCAGGATCGACGCCATGGGCAGCGACTGTCCGAGAATCGCCACCGGCCGGTTGAGGAAAGAGCGTCTCATCGCTATTGATCGTACCGCGGGAGCCTCTGCCGGGCTTAGCAGTCCGTGGTGCAGGTGTGCCGTGGCACCGAGACGAGCGATGCGCCCGGCTGGCGATGAGCCGAAGGGCCCGAATATCGGGAATATTCGGGCTCCTGAGCGAAG
>CAZBTT010000140.1:0-10476 GCA_964494295.1 uncultured Acidobacteriota bacterium | reverse complement strand
CACGAACTGGGGTTCGTGGATGACGCCGCCGTTCACGAGGGCCGACATCAGGACCGCGAGCTGCATCGCCGAGGTCTTGACGCCCTGGGCGTGCGAGGACATGTGGCCAAGGCCGCCGCTTGGGATGACCGAGGGGATGACCCCGGCGGTTTCTCCCGCCAGGTTGATTCCCGTGGGCGATCCGAGGCCGAGGAGCTTTGAGTAGTTGCGGACGGTCTCGAAGCCCAGCCTCTCGCCAACCCATTCGAAATAGGGATTGCACGAAACGGCGAGCGCGCGGCCGAGGTCGATTGGACCGTGGCCGGGGCTGAGCCAGCATCCGTTCGAGCAGGTGTAGCGGCTATCGCGCGTGATCACGCCCTCGGTCAGACCGGCCACCGCGACCACGAGCTTGAAGACCGAGCAGGGCTGGTACGCGGTGAACAGACCGGACTGCGGATTGCCGATGGTCAGCACGCGCCCGGTCCAGGGATCCATGACCACGACCGCCACGTTCGAGCGTTTGCGGATCGCCGCGCGCGTGGCTTCGACGACCCTGAGGTCGAAGGTCGAAGCCTGTGGCGGGGCCAGAATCGACACCGGGATCGGCTTGGCCCGCGGTTTCTTCCGCGCCTTCTTCGCCGCGAAGGCATCGCTTCCGCACGCGAGCAGGAGGCACACGGCGGTCACGACGCTTCGGAAGTTCTGGGCGGACATGGGCGTGAAGCCACGAAACTACCACGAGGCCCGGTCCCGAGTTTCATTTCCGCGGCGGTACACTCACATTTCCCACCAGGTCACGGCTCGTTCAGAGAACCGCGACGCCCCGAAGAACTCCGCCGCCATCAAGGAACCGTACCAATGAAACGACTCGGCCTCACGCCCCTCCTCCTCGTCCTCCTCGCCGGCCCGGCGATGGCTGACATGGACAAAAACGCCAAGAAGTGGGTGGAAACGGTCCGCCCCATCATCCTTCCCGAGGAGGAGAAGGCCTACAAGAGCCTCAAGAACAACAACGACGCCGCGGAGTTCCAGAAGATCTTCTGGGCGAGGCGCGATCCGAACCTCGACACCCCGGAGAACGAGTACCAGGTTGAGTACCAGAAGCTCGCCGCCGAAGTCGATCAGAAGTACAAGACCGCGGGCCGCGTCGGGACCTTGACCGACTGCGGACGGCTCCACGTTCTCCTCGGAGCCCCGGACGCCGTGAAGAAGGAAACCTCCGGCGATGTGGCGTTTCGAGCTCCGGAAGTGTGGACGTACAAGGACCGGCCCGGCATGACCTTCGTGGGCGGCCAGATGGAGATCGGCCTCGACGGCACGTGCATGCTTCCCTCGGGAAATCGCTTCGGCGACCAGTTGAACCGGATCGCCGAGTTCAAGGTGGTTCAGACGAACCTCTCGTACAAATATGACGGCAAAGGCTCGCTGGTGAAGCTTGTCGACCTCCTTCCCAAGCCCACGCCGGTCCAGGCGCTCTTGAAGACACCGCGCACGGACTTTCCGCTCGAAGCGAAGTCCGTGCTCGAGATCCGCTCTCAGGATGGAGCGTCGGTGTTCGTGGCCGGCCTCATCCAGGGTGACGCCACCGGTCTCACGGTTTCTGAATCAGGCGGCAAGAAGGTGGCGAAGGTGGTGGTTTCGGTTCACTCCACCGACAAGGAAGGCCGCGTCCTCAAGTCCCAGGACCGCGAGGTGACCGCCGAAGTGGAAGACAACAAGTTCGTCTCCTCCTTCGGCATGCCCCTGCGCCCCGGCGAGCATGCAATGAAGATCGCGGCGATCGACCCGAAGTCGAACAAGGGCGCCGTGGCCGAGCTTGCAATCAAGACTCAGGAGTATGGGGCCGAGCTCACGGTGTCGCCGGTCATGGTCCTTTCCGACATCGTCGACACTCCGGTCGCGGCGAAGGACGATTCCTACTTCGAGTTCATCTTCGGCACAACGAAATTCATGCCCCGGTACGGAAACATCTTCAAGAAGAGTGAAAGCGTCACCCTCCTGTGCGCGATCTACGGTGCGGCCAAGGATGAGGCCGGGAAGATCTCGGTGGTGGGCGGATTCCAGGTTCTCAAGGATGGCAAGACGATCGCCAGGGCGCCGGACCAGACCTACGACACGGAGCCGGCGACACCCTCCGCGGGTCCGGTGCCGCTTGGAGGCTACGAGCCGGGCAAGTACGTGGCTCAGCTTCGCCTCCGCGACAACGTGGCGAAGAAGGACTACGTCAAGGAAACCGAGTTCCAAATCATTCCGTAGCCTGCAGCGCGGTGATCGCGATCGCGTCGACGATGTCTTCGATCGAGCACCCCCGCGAGAGGTCGTTCGCGGGTTTGGCGAGGCCTTGAAGGATCGGTCCCACCGCGCGCGCGCCGCCAAGGCGCTCCGCCATCTTGTAGCTGATGTTTCCCGAATCGAGGTCGGGGAAGATGAGGACGTTCGCGCGGCCCGCCACGTTTGAAGCGGGCGCTTTTGAACCTGCGACCTCGGGAACAAGGGCGGCGTCGAGCTGGAGTTCACCATCGATTTCGAGGCTCGGGTAGCGCTCGCGGGCGATGTCGTACGCGGCCCGGACCTTGCGGACTCGCGGATGGTCGGCGCTGCCTTTTGTCGAGAACGAGAGCAGGGCCACGCGCGGTTCGACGCCGAGGAACTTCTTCGCGTTGAGGCTTGCGAGCCACGCGATTTCGGCGAGTTCGCCCGGTGTCGGGTCGGGGTTCACGCCGCAGTCGGCGAAGATCAGGTCGCCTCCCGCTCCCACCGCGGAGTGTGGCGTTTCCATCAGAAAGAAAGACGAGATCTTGGAGATGCCGTCGGCTGCCCCGATGCCGCGGAGCGCCGCACGGAGGGTATCGGCGGTGGTGGAGCGTGCCCCGGCCACGAAACCGTCGAAGCTGCCCATCGAAACGCCCAGGGCCGCGAAGAGCATCGGTCCGCGCACGTGATCGGCGGCCTCCGACTCCGAGAGACCACGCGCTCGCGAACGCTCGAGGTAGACCCGCCTTGCACTTTCGTGTTCTTTGCCCGAGGTGGGCGTCTCGAGGACTTCGATCCCTCCGAGGTCCACACCGAGTCCGGACGCCGCGGATCGCACCTTTCCCGGATCGGCGGCGACCAGGCAGATGCGGGCGATTCCCGCTTTCGTCGCGAGCGCGGCCGCCTGCAGCGTGCGCGGCTCATCGGCTTCGGGCAGTGCGATCTTCTTCGGCGACTTTCGAGCCTGGTCGCGGATTCGCTGCAGTGCGCTCACCCCCAAAGTTAACCACAGGAAGGATGGGGAGTGAGATGATCCCCCGCCCATGCAAGCGCCCCGCGTCTTCGTGACCGCCGACATTGGCCGGGAGGCGATCCAGCGTCTCGTGGATGCGGGTTTCGAGGCCGATGTGCATCCCGAGATCGAGGCGCCAGCCTACGAACAGCTCACTGCGAAGGTCGACGCCGGGGTCGAGGCTCTCGTGACCACCATCCGCGATCGGATCGATGACCCTCTGCTGGCGAAGGGAGCTGCCGCAGGCCTGCGGATCGTGGCCCAGGTGGCGGTTGGCTACGACAACATCGACGTCGCCGCCGCCTCCCGTCACAAGATTCCGGTCGCGAACACGCCCGATGTCCTGTCCGACGCCACCGCCGAATTCGCGTTCTTCATGATGGGCGATGTCGCGCGAAAGCTCTACCCGTCCGAAGAACTCGTGCGCAGCGGCCGATGGGGCGTGTGGCATCCGCATCATCCATGGCTCGGCGACAACGTGGCGGGGAAGACCGTGGTCGTGATCGGCGCCGGTCGGATCGGGAAGGCCTTCATCCACAAGTGCGCCGGTTTCGACATGGACGTCTTGTGTTATTCGCGAACGCGGGACGAGAGATTCGCCTCGGACGTTCAGCGCGTCATGGACCTTCGCGCCGAACTCGGTTTCGGGCGGCGGCGGACGATTCGATATGTCGATCTCGACGAGGGATTGGCCTCTGCGGACTTCGTGGCCCTTCACGTGCCCCTCATTAAGACCGGTCCCGACGCCACCGTTCATTTCATGAACGAGGCGCGTCTGCGTCAGATGAAACGAACCGCGTATCTCATCAACACCACGCGTGGTCCGGTGGTGGACGAGGATGCCCTCGCGCGCGCCTTGCTCGAGGGCGTCATCGCGGGCGCGGCCCTCGATGTCTTCGCGAAGGAGCCCCTCCCCATGGACTCGCCGCTGCGGGACGAGAGGCTGTTCCTGAAACTGCGTCTTTTCAACCATCTCGGCTCGGGCACTTACGAGACGCGCCTCTCGCCGGACCCGAACGTGGGCATGGCGGGACGCGCGGTACAGTCCGTGATCGATCGCCTGAATGGCGCCGACCCTGCTCAGATGCCGTGGGTCGTGAATCGAGGGAGCCTTTGATCTTGAGAAGAGAAATCACGACGAACGTCAGGTCGCTCACTGCCGTCTTCGTTCTGCTCGCCGCGAACGTGGTCTTTGCGCAGGTTCCGGGGTCGCGGCCCGAGCCCTCGCCCACGCCCGTCCCCCGCTTCAATCCGGAGGCGGTGAGGGCTCTGCCCACCGCGGGTTCGCTGACCGCGCGCGTGGTTCAGCTGCCCTCGGGTCTGGTGCTCGAAAGGGAAGAAGGCGTCGGACTGTTCCCGGCCGAGCCATCGCGTTTCGCTTTCCGCGGGGGGGCCTGGACGCACTCGCGGATCGAGGTCGACGGTTTCGATGTGACCGACCCCTTCTTCGGCGGTCGCCCGCTCGTGTGGGGTTCTGTGGATCTGGGCGAGGTCGAGGTACGGACCGATTCGCGAGGAACGGTTCTCGCTCATAACCACGCGGCGCCGTCGGCCTCCGCGGGAACAAGGTTCCTGGTCCAGGGGAATCTGGGCTTGTTCGATTCCACCGGAACGACCGCCGACCCGATACCGTCGCTCGCCCGCGGAAATCATCTCTTTGACGGACTGCTCGCGGTTTCGGGGTCGTCGCCGGACGGCGTCACGAACTGGAGCGGCGCTCTCTCCGGCGTTGACGTCTCCCGTTCGGAACGCGACTCCGACCTGGAGCGCGCGACGGCGCGGCTGGGTTTCGAGGCGCGGGCGAACCACACTAGAGGCGACGATCGCTACCAGGGTCTCGCGATGTACCAGGGGCGGCGCGCTCCGTTTGGTTTCACGACCGCGGAGACCCGGGCGACCGGGATGATGGTGGGTGGGGCGTGGCTCCGCTCTTCGGCCAACACCGCAACTCCGACCTTTGCGAGGGCGTCCTACCGCCGTGGCGCCACGGAAGATCCGACGTTCGCATCCGCCCTGCCCTTTGAGCGACTCGTCGATGGCACTCCCGCGATGCAGGTTCCCTACGATTCGACGGCCAGCAAGATCGAGATCGAGGGCGGCCACTCCATCGGCGAAATCGGTCCGGCCGTGAGCGTCACCGCCATCGCTCGCCTGAGCCGCTCGACCGGCGAGCGAACCCAGACGCAGTCAAGCTTCCTCGCCCTCGAGAGCTTGAACGGCACTTCCGCGCGCGAGTGGACGTTCACAGGATCGTCCCCCTCGCGACTGGCCGAAACCCGGGCCAGTCTCCTCGTGAGCCTCGGCCGCGAGATGTCGGAGCGCACACGACTCACCGCCAACATCGAACTTCAGCGGCTGACGGTCAGCGATCGCGACGGCGAACAGATCCTCGGTTCGACGAAGATCCTCCCGGACCTTCGTTTCGACTGGAAGAAGAGCGAAACCACCGAGCTATACGCCGAGGCATCGATTGGAACGCCGCCCACACCGCTTGCGAGCTACGAAGCGGCGACTCGAAACGCGCCGACCGCGGTTGCGCGCCTCTGGCATGACCACAACGGAGACGGTCGTGCCAGCGCGTCCGAACTCGGCATCGAAGTGGCCCGCCGGGGCGCGGTTGGTGTCGATCCCGATCTTGCTCTCCCCACCATGCGCCGCGTCATCATTGGTTTCAAGTCGAAGTGGAGAGCCCTCGGCATCCACGCGATGGCCTGGGCTCGGCGCGACCGCGACCTCATCGAGACCGCGCTGAACCCTCAGGGATCGGAGATCGCCCGAACCCGCAACATCCCTGATCCATCGGGCGACATCGTGGGCGCCTCGGACGACCAGATCCTTCCCATCATCGAAGAGAGCCTGCGCTCGTTCACGTCTTCGCAGTACCTTCTGACGAACCCGGATGGACATCGCGCGTTGGGAGAAGGCGCGGAACTTGGTTTCGAGACCAACGGGAAACACATTCACTGGGGTCTCACCGGCGCCGCTTTCCGGGTTTCCGGCCGAGGCGGCAATCGCGGTTTGCGTGTTGCCGAGAACGACTTCGGCGTGGTGGGCGAGAGTTACGATCGCACCAACGCCGACACTTTCGGGTACGGACGTCTGTTCTTCGACCGCGCGTATAGCCTCCGAATGTGGCTCACCGCGAATGACATTCGCGGTTTCACGTTCGGCGCCCTTGGCCGCTACGACGACGGTCAGCCGTTCGCGCGCCACGTCATCCAGTACGACCTGCCCCAGGGTCCCGACTTCGTGCAGGCGATCCCGCGCGGCCGTGCCCGCCTTCACTACACGCTGTCAGTCGACGCCCGTCTGTCGAAGAAATTCGTCGCGAGCGGCGCCGATATCGAAATCTCCGCCTCCGTGTTCAACGCCCTCGGCTCGCAGTTCGAAGCGGAAGAGCAGGTGGTGTGGTTGCCCGACTACCGGCGAATCAACATGGTCCAGCCGCCCCGCGCGTTTGTCATCGGGATCCGCGTCGAACGCTAGGAGCAGGCGTTCCGTCCGGGTGTCGAAGGAGCTGAACGGCTATCGCCCGATCGCGGCCCCGTCGAGGGCCCGGCGATCGATGCCGCCTTCGATCAGCTTCTCCTCGCGGTTCCAGACGATCCCGGCGACAAACCCCTGGTAGTACCGGCTCTCCTCAACGGTGTGCCCACGCTGCTGAAGCAGGACCAGCGTGTCCGGAGAGATTCCGTTCTTCTCGTAGGAAATGCGGTCGGGCAACCACTGGTGATGGAAACGCGGGAAGTCGATGGCGTCCTGAATGTTCATCTTGAAGTCGACGACATTCAGGATGTTCAGGAGAACGGTATTGATGATGGTGCGTCCGCCGGGAGAGCCGATGACCAGGGAGAGGTCGCCGTCTTTCGCGAGGATCGTGGGCGTCATCGACGACAACATCCGTTTGCCTGGGCGCGCGAGATTCGGTTCGGTGCCGATGAGTCCCTTTTCGTCGGTCAGGCCCGGTCCCGCGTTGAAATCGCCCATCTCGTTGTTGAGCAGGAAACCGGCGCCCGGGACCACGATCTTGGAGCCGTAGCTGTCTTCGAGGGTGTAGGTGAGAGACACCGCATTTCGATCGCTGTCGACCACGGAAAGATGGGTGGTCTCGTTGCTCTCCGCCGGCCATTCGAACGTGTTCGGGCTGGAAACCGAGGCACGGTCGTCGCGGATGGTCTTGCGAAGGCCCAGCGCGTACTCCTTTGAGATCAGCCGGTCGATCGGCATGGACTTGTTGAAGTCCGGGTCGCCGAGGTGACGCGCGCGGTCGGCGAAGGCGCGACGCATCGCCTCCGCGATCCGGTGGATCGTGATGGCCGAACGGGGTCCGTCCGCGGCGAGGTCGTACTCCTCGAGGACATTCAGCATCTGGATCAGGGCGGTGCCGCCGGAGCTGATGGGGGGCATGCCGATAACGCTGTAGCCGCGGTACTTGCCCACGAGCGGCTTGCGCTGAATCGCCCGGTACGCTTTGAGGTCGGCCTCGGTTATGAGACCGCCGTTCGCTTTCATTTCCCTCGCCAGCAGACGCGCGGTCTCGCCCTCATAGAAGCCGCGCGGCCCGCGCTCGGCGATCCGTTCCAGTGTCTTCGCGAGATCCGGCTGTCGGAGGATGTCGCCCATCTCGTACGGCACGCCCTTTCTCGAGAACTGTTCGAGCGCGGTCGGATACTTCTTCATCTCGGGCAGGACGGCCTTGAGAGAACGAGCGAGGCCGTCGGTGACGATGAAGCCTTCCCGGGCAAGAACCACCGCGGGTTCGACGAGACGCTGCCACGAGACTTTCTTCGACCCCAGCTCTTCAAAGGCCTCATAAAGCCCGGCCACCGTGCCGGGCACACCTACCGCAAGGTGCGAGTTGTGGTGGAGGTCGGAGTTGTACTTCCCGTCCTTCAGAAACATCTCGGGATGGGCGCCTGCGGGCGCAGTCTCGCGGAAGTCGTAGGTCGTGGTCGAACCGTTGCCGAGCCGGCTCACCAGAAAACCGCCGCCGCCGATGTTGCCGGCGGCCGGGTGCACAACCGCGAGAGCAAACGCGGTTGCGATCGCCGCGTCCACGGCATTGCCGCCATCCCAAAGGACATCGGCCCCCACCTGCGAGGCGATGAAGGCCTGCGAGGTCACCATCCCGTTCTTCGCCCGCACGGGCTGGGCGGCCCGGGCGTGCGGTGCCAGCGTGGCGATCAGCAGGGCCGAGGCGGCCACGAACGAGGTCAGCCGGGAAACGCGCATCTTTTCTCCTTCTGAAGGGACGGCTCATCTTACGGGGAACGTGATGTGCGTCTCCCGGGTGGCGTCCAGCATTTATCCTCGCTGCGATGACGGTTCCCACACGAACTCTCCTGATCGCCGCCCTTCTCTTTCCGGGCGGCTCTTTTTCCCGCGCGCAGGAGGCGCCCGCCGCGCAGTGGCTTCGCCTCGATCCGTTGCCCGGCGAGATGGGCCTGACCCCTCGTGAGAGTTTCGACGGCGTGCCGTCGAGGTTCGTGCTTCTGACCGACGGTTCGGTCTTCGTGGGCGGCCGGCGAGAGGTCCTCAAGGGCTGGCTCGACAAGGGAGAGATGCAGGCGATCTCCACGCGGCTCGATGTCGCCATGAAGTCTCTCGGGAAGGCCGGGCCGCCGCAGACGCTGGTGGTGGGCGAGGGGCCGGCGATCTTCCGTTTTTCGGTCCTGCTTGGTTCGCCGATTCAAGTCGTGGTCATGGGCAATCTCGAGTCGGCGGGCGGGCCCGTGCTTGCTCCTCTCCCCGAGTTCATCCGCGGCCTTGCCAATTTCCGCCATCCCTCGCTCAAGCCCTGGGATCCCGACCGCTTCACGCTGATCGTGAAGGAACGCGCGCTGACCGGCGGCTGCCGGTCCGCCCCGGCGCTCACCCCCCTGGCGGCAAGGGTCGCCAACGATTCGACGGTGGGCGAGGCGCTCACCCGCGGTTTTCCCACCGGCACCGAGATGTCTCAGGTCTGTGACGGCCTGAAGCGTTACACCGTGGTTTTCCGCCCGCTGATTCCGGGCGAGAGATAGTTTTCAAGAGGTCCTCGCGTCATGGCGCTCTCGCCGGTTCTCGTCTGCATCCTTCTCCTCGTTGCGTCGAACATTTTCATGACCTTCGCCTGGTACGGCCATCTGAAGACCCTGGCCGATCGGCCCTGGTACGTCGCGGTGATCGCGAGCTGGGGCATCGCCTTCTTCGAGTACCTCCTGATGGTGCCGGCGAACCGGATCGGGTTCCAGCGCCTCTCGCTGCCCGAACTCAAGATCATCCAGGAGGTCATCACTCTCTCGGTCTTCGTGCCGTTCTCGATACTTGTGATGAAGCAGGGCTTCAAGCTCGATTACCTCTGGGCCGGCCTGTGCCTCCTCGGTGCGGTGTACTTCACCTTCCGATCGTAGGACATTGGTGGCACGCGGGTATCGTTCAGGTGGCATGAAAAGCAAACTCCCCCTGGCCTCTCTGATCCTCTTCCTGGCCGCCGTCGGGTTCGCGCAAACCCCCAAAGACGTGGCCGGACGGTACGAAGGTGCGATACAGATTCCGGGCACACCGTTGAACGTGATTGTCGAGCTCAGGGACGGAGCCGCGGGCCTTGGTGGCACGATCGACATCCCTCAGCAGGGAGCTCGCGGAGTTGCTCTCGAGAAGGCCACGGTCGGCAACGGCGAAGTCACCTTCGCGATCGCAGGGATTCCGGGCGCGCCGACGTTCCGGGCGAAGGTCGGCCCGGACTTCGCGAAGGACGGGACGCTCAGCGGTCAGTTCACGCAGGGTCCCGGCACGTTCCCGTTTTCGCTCAAGCGGGCCTCCACCGAAGAGAAGGCGAAGGCGGCGCTCGATGGTTTCGCGGCGGCCGTCGAAGCCATTCTCAAGGCGCACAAAGCACCCGGAGCCGGCATCGCTATCGTCAAGAACGACACCGTCGTGTTCTCCGATGGCGTTGGACTTCGCAACCTCGAGACGCAGGCGAAGGTCACCCGCGACACACTCTTCGCCATCGGTTCGTCCACGAAGGCTTTCACAGCGTTATCGGTGGCGCTTCTTGTGGACGACGGAAGACTCGCCTGGGACGAGCCGGTTTCGAAGGTCCTTCCCGAGTTCCGCCTTCACGACCGCAGTGCGTCTGAGCGACTCACGCCCCGGGACCTCGTGACCCACCGTTCGGGGCTGCCTCGCCACGACCTTCTCTGGTACGGCGCGGACTTCACACGCGAGGACATGGTGCGACGTGTCGC
>CAZBTT010000139.1:0-10569 GCA_964494295.1 uncultured Acidobacteriota bacterium | reverse complement strand
CGAAACCGGGTGTTGGCCTCGGGTCCGGCGGAGAGAAGCGCCAGATAGACGACAGCCCCAACGGTGAGCCCCAGGGTTAGCCGATCACCGCGCACCCACAAGAGGAACACGCCGCGTGCGACGGATAGGTAGACGATCGCGAGGACCAACGCCTGTCCGGTCTGGGCGGCTTGTTTCCAGGGCCCCGAAACATCGGCCGGCGAGGGATCTCCCATCAGGTTGGAGAGGGCGGTGAGGCCGGTTCCCGTCATCATGTGCGTGACGCCTCGCAGCATCATCTTCAAAGCGCCCCGCGGGTGCTCCGCCAGTATGGTCAAGGCGAGCCCGCGCTGTCTCGAGCTCAGCTCGGCGGCGCTTCGCGCCACCGGTTCGATGGCCATGAGCCTCTGCCAGATGCGCGCCCGCGCTTCCTCCATCGAGATCCCCTCGTCCTCCGCGAGAGCCCCGGCGGCCCGATAGTCGAAGAGGCTCGAATGGCCCGCGATCGAGAAGACCGGGAATCCGGTAAGCAGCCAGTTCTTGGCAGTCCATGCCCCGATGGGGATGCCGCCCGTGAGCAGGAGAATCAGGACAAGCGGGGCTCGGCGCCGGCTCGGGGTCAGCAGGGCAGTCGCCGACAGGCAGAGAGGGATGAAGAGGCCGATGGGTCGGGTGAGGGCAGCGAGGCCGAGCAGCAGTCCCGCGCCAGCCGCAAGACCGCGATCGCCGCGCTCCAATGCGGTGAGCCAGGCGCCGACGCCTGCGACCAGGAGAAGCGTGAAAAGCGTCTCCGGCTGAACCAGGCAGGAGAAAAGCGCCGAGACCGGATCGAGGGCCAGCACAAGACCGCAGACCAGAGCCGCGCGGCGGCCCACGAGGCGGTCGGCCAGAGAACAGGTCAGCCAGAGAGTCGCCAGGGCCAAGAGGATTTGCGCCGCGATGGCGGCAGGCACCGAGCCGCGGAACAAGAAGAGAAGCGCGCTCAGGAACATCGGGTAAAGCGGCGTGCGAATGAGGCCGGTGACGAAAGTTTCCGACGAGGGGTCGAGATACCCGGCGCGGAGATCGTCGGCCAGGGCCAGGTACTGCTGGGCGTCCACGGTCAGGAAACGCTGAGGGTCGCCCGCCGCCATGATCCAGCAGATCGCGCGAACGAAAAGCGCCAGGGCCAGGATCAGCCGGAACTGTCCCGAGGTCCGGAGCGCCGTCTTCTTCATTGTGGCACCTGCTCCGCCTCACCCTACACGAGAGGATCGGCAGACCTACACGACAAACGTAGGCACGCTCCCGCCGCCGGCCGAGACGTTGATGACATCGTCGCGGGAGATGCGGGTCACCGCTCCCACGGCCGCGCCGCCGACGTAGAAGGGATTCGTGTTGACCTTGAGTTGCTCGAAAGAGAGTTCACCCTGCGCGTCAAAGACCGGGAACTCTTCCTCCGGGATCAAGACGCGTTCCTGAACGATCCAGCCCGGGAATTTGACCGCGAACTGGATCGCCTCGGACCATTGCCGATCGTCGACCGACGATCCCACGCTGACACTCGCCCCGCCGTAGCCGTGGGAGGGCTTCAAGACCAGTTGCGTCCGATGTGATTCCATCCACGAAAGGAGATCGATCGTCTCGCCATGCCGCTCGGTCCGCCGGTCTTCGACCTTCCTCGTCCAGGGCACGTGAGCGGCCACGAAGGCCCGCTCGTCATCCGACATGAGTTCGGCGAAACGCTCGTCGGTGAGGATCGCGAAGAAAGCCTTGTCTTCGGAGAGGTAACAGCGGAAAGAGTTGACGAAGACCGCGAGACCCTTGCGGTAGGCCTCGAAGAAAGCCTCGGCTTCCCGCTCGATGGCGAGCACCTCGGAAATGACGGTCCGCCGATAGACCAGATCGATCGCCTGTCCAAAGGCGGTGAGCCGGCCTCCCACGACCTCCATGTCGCGGGGATCGCAGAGAAGTGTCGCGAGCCCGCGTCTTTCGAACTCTTCGCGCAGGATCTCTTGATCCGGACGTGTGCGCACGGTGCGCAGGTCGACGATGGCGACTCGCGGATCGGCAACCCGCGCATGCGAGCGCAGTTCCGCGACCAGCGCATCCACCGAACCGACGATGGACATCGCATCGGTGGTTCCCATGCGCTGGACCAGGGGCAGGCGGGCGAACACCTCGGTCATCCGGTCCGCGTATCCAAAGCCCGCCGGCGCGTCCGAGTTGATCTCGATGAAGCGGACGTGCCCCGCTGCGATGAAGCCATCCACGCGGGAGAGCGAAACGTCGGGACCCGAAGCCGGGATCCGCAGCAGGCGTCGATGGGCTTCGGGGGCGTCGAGGAAGTCGAGCAGGTCCTCGAGCCTCCCGCCGAAGACCTCCCGCGCCACGCGCTCGGAAAGACGCACCAATTGGGTGGCGCCCGACGTCATCGCATCCCAGGTGGGATGGTCGACGAACTGGGGCCGGAGAAACGTGGGCATGGGTGTGCCGCCGAAGGTGATGCCGCGGGTGGCGAAGGAGTCCATCAACTCGCGCCACTGCTCGCGTGCGCCAGAGGGATCGGCGCGAACCGCGTCGTTGAAATGTCGGGCGGCTTCGTTGGTCAAGCGAACTTGTTCCTTCCGGCCTACTCGCTGTCGATGACCACCGGCCCGCGACTGGCCAGGCGGAACATCAGGGCGCCCGCCGCCATGACGAGCAAGGCGCCCGCGAAAAAGCGCGGCGATGGAGTGTGACCGAGGCGCAGCCAGTCCATGAGCGCCGCGAAGATGACGCCGGTGTAGACGAAGCCGCCGATCTGCGAAGCCGGAGCGTAGGAATAGGCCTTCGTCATAAGGAGCTGACCGGTGGTGGCGGAAAGGCCGAGCAGGACGATCACCACCCACAGGGCGGGTGCGGGTGTGACCCAGACAAACGGCAGGCCGAGAGCGGAAATGCTGGTGCCCATCATCGCGAAGTAGATCACGATGCGGACCGTGGGTTCCGTCTTCGTGAGCTGGCGGACGCCGGTCTGCGCCACCGCCGAAAGAAGTCCGGCGAGCAGCCCCAGGATCGCGGCGGCCGTGATGATGCCGCGTCCCGGCTGCAGGACGATGACGACCCCGAGGAAACCGAGGACCAGGGGCGCTGCGAGTTTCAGGGGGAAGGGCTCCCCGAGCCAGATGGACTCGACCACCGGGATGAACAGGGGCAGGGTGTAATTGAGGAGGATGGCGTCCGCGAGAGGCATGTGACCGATCGCGTAGAAGAAGCAGTACATCGAGGTGAGGCCCGCGACGCCCCGCACCAGATGCTGCCCGAGATGCGTCGTCTTGAGCATCGCGAGGCATCCGGTCAAGAGCAACGGGGAGAGGAAGAGGAGACCGCTCAGGTTTCGGAAGAACACCACCATGCCGTTTGGCAGGGTCTGCGCGCAGATCTGGATGCAGACGCCCATCACCGCGAAGGCGAGGGAGGAAAGGATCATCGCGGTGGCGCCGCGGGCCAGGCTCTGCGAGAGCGGCATCGCCCTTTTACTGCCCGGCCTTCGCCAGGGCCTGCAAGCCGTCGTAGGCCGCATACTTGTAGGCGTCGCCGAGAGTGGGGATGTTGAAGACCATCGCGATGAAGTCGTCGATGGTCCCGCCGAAATGGAGTACGGCCTGGCCGACATGGATGAGTTCGGAGGCGCCCTCGCCCACGATGTGGACGCCGAGCAGTTTCTTGTCGGGCGTGCGGAACACGAGCTTGACCAGGCCTTGAAGGTCGCCCACGATCTGACCGCGCGCGTTGCCGCGATAAGAGGCGCGGCCGACGAGACAGGGAATACCTTTCTTCGCGCACGTCGTTTCGGTTTCGCCCACCGATGCGAGTTCGGGGATGGTGTAGATCGCCATGGGCAGCACAGGTGAAACGCGGTCCTTGTAGCCGAGGTCGAAAGCGTGGCACATGGCGACGCGGGCCTGCTCCATCGAGGTGGAGGCGAGGGCGGGAATGCCGATCACGTCACCCGCGGCGTAGATGTGCGGCATCGCGGTCTGGAAGTTCTCGTTCACCGAAATCAGGCCACGCTCGTTCGACGTGAGGCCAGCGAGGTCGAGAGCGAGCTTGAAAGTGGCGCCGTTGCGTCCGGTGGCGAAGAGGACGCGGTCGACCCACAGGTCGCCGGTCGACAGGTGCAGGAGCACGGCCACTGGGCTCGCGTCGAGGATGGTCTCGACGAGGGTCGTGTTGCGCTGCAGATCGAGGCCCAGGAAACCCATCTGTAGGCGCAGGTGCTCGCTCAGCTCCGGATCGAGGAAGGGAAGGATCTCCGCGGACGAGCAGACGAGCGTCACCTTGACCCCGAGGGCCTGGAAAGTGGTGGCGTATTCGCAGCCGATGACACCGGCTCCGATCACCGCCAGCGACTTCGGGATCGAGTCCATGTGGAGAATCGTGTCGGAGTCGTAGAGCCGGAAGTCGTGCGGGGTTCCCGCGGGCCAGGCCGGGCGGCTGCCCGTCGCGATGAGAATCACCGGGGCTCGGAGCGTCTCCGTATGGTGCTCATTGGACACCACCACCGTGTTCGGATCCTTGAAGCGCCCCTCGCCGTGGAAGACCGTGACGTTGTGGCGGGCCAGGTTGAGGCTCACGAGGTCGCGCAGATTCTGGGTGACCTCCACCTCGCGATGCATGAACTGAGGAACCGTGAGGTTCTCGCGAAGCGTGTAGTCGATGCCGTACAGACCGCGCTGGTTGAGGCCGGAGAAGTACAGCGCGGTTTCGCGAAGCGTCTTGCTCGGGACCGTGCCTGTGTTGATGAGCGCGCCGCCCAGGAGGCCTTGCTTCTCCACAAGGGCCACGCGTTTGCCGAAGTAGGCGGCCTGTGCCGCGCCCTTCTCGCCCGCGGGGCCCGAACCCAGAACGATGAGGTCGAATTCCTGAGGGGCCGCGCTCACCCGCGCATTCTCTCAGAACAGAAAAACCTCTCGATCCTGATGGAGGGCGTCAGGATCGAGAGGGGGAAGCGGTTAGTTCGAGCCTTCGGGCCGTTGATGCTTGCGGACTCGGCCCTCGGGTCCGCCGGGCTGTCCCGGCGCGCCTGGGCCGAAGCCCCGGCCGCGACGCGGACCCTGCTTTTCCGCTTCCTCGAGCTTGGCGAGCTGCTCAGGGGTCAGGATGGCCTTGACCGCTTCGAACGTCGCCTTGCGGTGAGCCTCGGCCTTCTTGTGCGCTTCACGCATCGCAAGCGCCGCCTGGCCCACCGTGTTGGCATCTGCATTCTCCGCCTCGAGGGCCTTGTCGAACGCGGCCTTCGCTTCGCGGGTGGCCTTCATGAGCGGCTCGCCGGCTTCGCGCGCCTTCTCGTGAATCGCCTTCCACTGCTCCTTCTGTTCGTCGGACAGGCCGAGGTGGCGCGCCACCATGCCGATGGGCGGGCCATGGTGACCCCCCGGTCCGCCGGGGCCGAAACCGGGCCCACCCGGGCCATCGGGACGAGTCATGTACCCGCCGCCCGGCCCCTGAGCCGACGCGACCGAGATCCATCCAAACGTTGCGACCGCCAAGGCCGCGTGTGTGAGTGTCTGCTTTTTCATGGCGTATTCCTCAATCTGTAGGTTGATGATCGAGGCGATGTTCGTGTGCCTCTTGAACCATTAGAACGGGGGTCGCCTTGCGGGAGTCCTAAGCAGACGGAGTTTTTCCCTCGCCCGGGTTCGAGACCGCGCCGGTGAGCACCGCCTCGAAACCGCCTTCGGTCCGGTTGCCGAGGGTGAGGGCGAAGTTGTGCCGCTTCGCGACGTCGCGGGCGATGGACAGACCAAGGCCCATCCCGTTCGGCCTTCGCGAGCGTGCCTCTTCGCTGCGGAAACGGCTTTCCCCGAGGTGAGGCATGTCGTGGTCGCGTATCCCGGGGCCGTCATCGCTCACCCGGACGGCGAAGCCACTCGAGGTCTCTTCAAGGACCAGGGCCACGTGTCCGCCCGGGCGGTTGTACTGAATGGCGTTGTGGACGAGATTGTTGACCGCCTGCTCGATGAGCGTCACATCGCCTAGGACCCATAGGGACGTCGTGGGCGCGGCGTGATTGAAGTCGACGCCTCCGCTCGATGCGACGCTGCGGTGCCGCATGGCAACACGCTCGACCAGGGCGGTGAGATCGATGGGATGTTTCTCGTGAAGCGCCGCATCCGACTCGAGACGAGCCACAGCTTCGAGGTTGGCGAGAAGGGAGGAGATGTACTGGGTTTCCTGAGCGATCGCGGCGATCGTCGCTTCTGTCCCCCCGGCTCCGGCATTTTGCCGAAGTGTCGCGACGTGGCTCAGGAGAACCGAGAGGGGCAGAGCGACGTCGTGCGTGGTGTGGGCCACGAAATCACGCAGCGCTTTTTCTCGCCGCTCCACGTCGGCAACGTGCGCGCGAACCACCGACGACGCTTCGTTGAAGGCATGCCCCAGTTCGGCGATCTCATCCTTGCCTTGGACCGGCACCGAAGTCTCGTAGTGCTTCGAGGCGGCGGCGCGGACATCCTCTGCGAGCGCGCGAAGGCGGGCCACTGGCTTCGTCAGCGCGAACCACAGTGCGATGGCCGGCGCTCCGATCAGGAGCAGCGCGCCCATGATGAGCGATGTGAACGCGGCGAGTGGAGGAGGCGTCGGCAGGATCGCCAGAGCGTAGGTGCAGACTCCTCCCGGCCATGGCGTGGCCACCGCTCCGAAGAAACCGCCATCCTCGCGGCCGTTGGCGGACACATCGCCGCGCCGCAGCCGGGCTTTCGCGGCTTCGGGAAACGGTGGGCCGGCCGGAGGACGCGGATTGAAGTCCGCGTCGTAGAAGAACACCCGCGTCATTCGAGGTCCGGCAAACGGTCCGCCGCGTTCGCGCATCCCCTCGGGCGGCGGTCCGCCGAAACCTCCGCCGCCCGGCCGCGGCCGCATCCGCGGCTCCATGTCCGCGGCCCGAGGTCCGTCGCCGCCGTCGGGTCGCGGACGAAACTCGCGACGCATGAAGTCCATCCCGGTTTCGCAGGTTTCGCGGTCGAGCGTGCCCAGGCGCGCCTCGAGCTAACTCTGAATGGAGGCTTCGCTCGCATACCGGATCGCGACGTCGCGGGCCACGAAACCGCCGAGGAGGATGGCCAGGCCCGATCCGGCAAGGGCGAGCAGCAATCGGGTGCGCAGAGTCACGACGGAAGAAGCCGGTAGCCGACGCCCCAGACCGTGGCGATGCGGGCGCCCTCGGCTCCGAGCTTTTTTCGCACGCGCGAGAAGTGCACGTCGAGGGTGCGGCTCGTGCCTTCGCGATCGGGGTCGAGAACTCGATCGACGAGCGACTGGCGCGTGATCGCGGAGCCGATGCGCTGCGCGAGGGCGGCGAGCAGGTCGAACTCGATCTTCGTGAGTTCGACGGGCTGGCCCGCGTTCGTCACGGTTCTGCCGGCGAGGTCGATGCGCAACGCGCCGGTTTCGACCACCTCGGCCGCGTGGAGCAGGGGACGGCGCAGTCTCGCCTGGATCCGCGCCAGCAGTTCTTCGGGCCAGAAGGGTTTGGTGACGTAGTCGTCGGCCCCGAGAGCCAGCGCCCGGACCTTGGTGGACGTTTCGTTGCGCGCGGAGAGGACGAGGACCGGCGTCTCCGCGATTTCGCGGTAGATCTTGAGAATGTCGAGACCGTGCGCGCCGGGGAGCATGAGGTCGAGGACCACGAGGTCGTGCTGCTTCGGGTCGGCGTCGAGCGCGGCATGGCCGTCCTGGATCCATGCGACCTCGAAACCGTCGCGCGTGAGGTGCGCGACGATCTGCTCGCCGAGGTTCTTGTCGTCTTCGATAAGGAGAATGCGGGAAGCCATGATCTTGAACGCCGCGAGTGTGGAGCGAACACCTTAAGTCTGCCTGAAGCCGGCCCGGCTTCAGCAGACGCATTAAAGTCCGAACCGTGATTCGCCCCGCCGTTGTGCTTGTTCGTCCCGAGAACGGGGCGAACATCGGTTCCGTCGCGCGGGTCATGAAGAACACCGGGCTTTCCGACCTTCGCCTCGTCGATCCATCCGACTGGCGGACCATCGAGACGTGGCGCACCGCGTGGGCTTCCCAGGAGATTCTGGAGAACGCCAGGGTCTTCAAGACCCTCGACGAAGCACTGCGTGGCTCGACCATGGCCCTCGCGCTGTCGGGCCGTGACGACAAGGTCGCGGTGCTCGACGTGCGCGAAGGCGTGCGACAGCTCGGGACCGCGCCCGCGGACGCTTCGACCTGCCTCGTCTTCGGGCCCGAGCAGAGCGGTCTCACCTTTGAGGAGATGGCGCTTTGCGGCCGCCGCGCCTCCATACCCTCGCATCCGGCTCAACCCTCCTACAACCTCTCGCACGCGGTCGGAATCACCGCCTATGAGTGTTTTCGCCTCGAGCCGCAGCCTCGCCCGGCTCACCTCCTGACCTACGACGAACGTCAGAAACTGGCGGAGGAGATGGAGATCGGCCTGCGCGCGATCGGGGCGATACGCAAGGAGAAGGAGCGCTACAGCCGGCTTTTCCGCGGCTTCCTCACGAGCCTTGATCTCTCCGTGGCCGATGCGCGCTGGATCCGCTTCGTGGGCTATTGCATGGAGCGCGCGGCGCGCGACGCCGGCTTCAAGGCCGGATCCAAGGAATGACCAGCGTGTTCGAGGACGTCAGGAAACACGACGGCGGCGTTCTGGATCTGCCGGATCTCAAGTTCAGGGAACTGATCTTCATCGGCGCCTTGAAACGCCTCGACGACGGGGCGGATCCGGAGAAGGCCGAGGTGGTGGTCGACGAAACGCGGCCCATGCCCCCGTTTCGCGAGGAAGGACTGTTCCCGCCCCGGTCGCGTTTCGCGGTAGCCCGCCTGGGTGGCCGCGCGCAGTTCACTCGAATCGGATAGGCGCGCCCGGCGAGGTTGGGCGGAATCGCCTTAGTCCTTTCTAGTCCCTTCGACACCCGGACGGCGCGCCGTCTGGTGGACAGGGGCCCTTTTGCTGCGCTGGGCCCCTAGTGTTCGATAGCGAACGGAACGCCAATCCGCCTCCGCCTATTGTGCCTCCCGCCTCATGAGTCGACAGTGTTGCGACTTGGAGCTGCGGAGGAGAAAAGCCATGAACCATGTCAGCCAGCAGAATGTGATCGCCAATCCGGTGCGGGATGTCTCCCGGATAGACGAGGCGGGTCTGCCCCCGCTTCCGCTCACCGAATCGAACCTCTCGGATCGGCCTTACAAGAGCGCCTCCGCCTCTTTCGACGTCCTTACGCCCTACATCGATCCCATCAACCGGAAGTGGAAGCGTTGGGTCGCGGACGCGGGTATCGCCTGGGGCCAGCTGACCGACGACGATCTGCTGGAACTCGAGACGCGGCGAAAGACTCTTGGCGCGCTGGTCCGGGCCCGGTACGCGCTTTCCGCGGACGAGGCCGAAAAGCAGGTGACGAGCTTCATCGAAGACCATCAGATGTGCGCGTTGTAGCCTTGGCGGATGGCGAAGTACCTTAGCGCGTATCTCGCGACCCTCATCGTGATGGTCGCGATCGACCTCGTCTGGCTCGGTGTGCTTGCCCGACCGCTCTACCAGCGGGGCATCGGGCACCTCATGGCGGAGAACGCGAACCTCCCCTTCGCCGCCCTGTTCTACCTGATGTACACCTTCGGGCTCGTCTATCTGGGAATTGGTCCGAACGCGTCCACGGAGGGAGTGAAGTCGGCCTTCTTCGCCGGCGCCGCCCTCGGCTTTTTCGCGTACGCCACCTACGACCTGACCAATCTCGCGGTCCTGCGCGCCTGGCCGGTCTGGCTCGCGGCGATCGACATGGCCTGGGGCACCCTGATCAGCGGGGTCGCCGCGGCGGCGGGGAAAATGGCCTTCGACCGGTTCCCGGCCGCGAGTTAACACCCGGCGAGGCCCCCAATCCGGCCCGCGGCCGCTAAGTGTTCTATCGAACAGACGCGGGTCACCTCGCAACGGATACTCCGGTGCGTCAGGAGAGGCCTTTCGTATGATCGAAGCGGGAGACGAGCCGGAAGCGCGGCAGGGCCTCCTGACCCGGTCGACGGATCGGCTGGGTACGGTTGACATCGCCGGGGATCCAGGACGCCAGCGGACGCTGCTCAAGGCGGGCGCGCTCCAGGACGCGATCTTCAACAGCGCCAACTTCTCGAGCATCGCCACCGACGAACGCGGCGTCATTCAGATCTTCAACGTGGGCGCCGAGCGGATGCTCGGCTACGCGGCCGACGATGTCGTGAACAAGATCACCCCTGCCGACATTTCCGATCCCCGCGAAGTCATCACCCGGGCCGAGGCCTTGAGCCTCGAGCTTGGAACCACGATCAAGCCGGGATTCGAAGCGCTCGTGTTCAAGGCGTCGCGCGGTATCGAGGACATCTACGAACTCACCTACATCCGCAAGGACGGCAGCCGTTTCCCGGCCCTGGTTTCGGTCACCGCCCTGCGCGACGACCAGGACGCGATCATCGGCTACATGCTCATCGGCACCGACAACACGGCGCGCAAGCAGGCCGAGGAGGCCCTGCTCAAGGCGGGCGCCCTCCAGAGCGCGATCTTCAACAGCGCCAACTTCTCGAGCATCGCCACCGACGCCAAGGGCGTGATCCAGATCTTCAACGTCGGCG
>CAZBTT010000138.1:0-10633 GCA_964494295.1 uncultured Acidobacteriota bacterium | reverse complement strand
CGGGCTTGTCGGTTCCGTGATGTGGTTCAACGTCTGGTTCGTGATCTGGCCGGCGCAGCAGAAGATTCTCGGCGGCCTGCTCGGTTCGAATCCGCCCGCGCCTGCCGACATCCCGAAGAAGGCCCTGCTCTTCTCCCGCATCAACCTCTGGCTTTCCGCGCCCATGTTCGTGGGGATGATCGCGGCCTCGCACGCCGACCTCTGGACCATGATGCCGAGCTATCTCCATGGGGTCTTCATGCTTCTCGCACTCGGCGCCGTTCACGGCATGCTGAAGCTCGCGCCCAAGAAGGGCGCCGGCCTGTAGCAGGGTCGGTCGTTCGGCTACTTCTTCGAGCCGGGAACCGGAACGAACGTCACACCCGCGGGCTCGAGATAGTCGGGCAGCTTCGAACCCTGCTTGTTCGACGTCGCGTGCACGGTGATTGCTGAGGCTTTCTTGGCGTCCTTCTGAGTCGCGGGAAAGGCGCAGTCTTCCTCGCTCTGGATCAGCAGCTGGTAGGTGCTCGTGCGCTTGCTCTCGTACTCGGTGTCGATGGCCTGGATGTAATACTCGAGCGAGCGCAGCTTGCCGGCCTTGACGCCGGGCAGGGTGGTGCAGAAACGCGCGCCCTCGAACTTCATCTCGGAGATGAGGTACTCCTTTTCCGCAGGGCGCCGGAAGTACGTCCGGACCTTCGCGATATCGCCGTCATCGAGCACCGAGGCGCACAACTCGATCGGCTTGGCGATGAGCGAACACTGCGCCGGCTGGTGTACCACGAGCGGGGGATCGTTGGCGAGGACGGGGGCCACCGCCAGCGCCGAAAGGAAGGCGGCATTTTGGAGAGCTGACTGTTTCATGTCCGGATCCTACTGCCAACCCTTGCCGCTACGTCAACCCCTGGACTGTCGAGCGTCCAGGCCTCGGACTACTTCCAGCTGATGGTGTTCCGGTACGTCTCGCCCTTGGACCCCGTGAGGGTCGCCGTGTAGGCCCACTCCGTGATGGAGTCGCTCCACACTTCGCCCGCGGAGTAGACGATCGCGGTGTCGCCGGGTGCGACACTCGAAACACTCAGCGGCTGCGCCGCCCCCACGCCTTTTCCGTTGATACTCAGGCGCACAGTGAGGCCGACGAGTGCTATGGGCGCGCTGCCCTCGTTCGTGAACTTCACCACCACTTTGTAGTTGTCGCCGGGTCGCGGATTTCTGGGCTGGAGTTCGAAGCTCACGCTGCCCGGCATATCGGCGGCCTGGGTGGCCGACTTGACGCCCGCGGCTTCGCCGAAGCCCGCGGCGCCGAGGCCTTGCGGCCCCCCGGCTTTCTTGTCGGTCCGGCCGCTGGTGAAGCTCTTGCCCGAGGGAGCCACAGGTGGAGGGGCCACGGTAGTGGCGGCGGCCGCGGTGCGTTTCGCGGTAATGGCCCCGACCTTCCCGCTCTGCGCCGGACCATTCCCAGGATCCAGTTTGAGGACCTCGTCGTAAAGCGAGAGCGCCTCGTCGAACTTGTCCGACCCAAGAGCCGAGGTGGCCTGGGAAAGAAGACCGTTGATCTGGGTTTCGCGAGCCTGCTTTTCCTGGAGAGCCTTCGCCTGGGCGTTGCTCACCGCGAGGGCCTGTTCGGCGGCCTCGGCCTTGGAGATGTCGTTCAGGACCTCCGTGACCTCCGAGTCCCACGATGCCTTCGCGCTTGCCTCCTGGGCGATCTGACGGGCCCGCGGGAAGTCCTTCGCCGCGAGAGCGCTGCGGGCGGCGGCCAGGCGGCCCCGGGCGTCTTTGCCGTTTCGCGCCTGATCGAGGATCTTCTGCGCCGCGGAACTTCCCGGATCCTCGCGCAGGGCCTCCTGGGATTTCTGGATCGCGCGGTCGTAGTCACTGCGGCTGAAAGCGTCGCTCGCGGCTTGAACGATGCTCGCGGCTTTCCCCGCGGCGGGCTCGAACTTCGGCGCGGGCGCCGCGGTCGCCACGACCATCGGGGTCGGGGCCGGGGTGGCGACGGTGGGAGCCTCGATGGGTGTCGGTGTGGCCTGAGCCACATCCTCCGCCTTGTTCCGCTCGAGCTTGTTGGCGATGAAGTAGAGACCGCCGCCGAGGGTCGCGGCAATGAAGATGAAGCCCGCGGCGATGACGCCGGTGTTGGACTTGGGCGCCTCCACCACGACTTTGGGCTCGATCCTGGGCGGCGGGGCCGCGGTCTGAACGCGGGTCGCGCCGACCCGGGTGGCTCCCACTCTCGTGGCGCCGGACAGCGTCGGGCTGGAGCCCGCGCGTCCCCCGGCGATGGTGGCGGCGGCGCCGACCCGGGTTGGCGCCTGGCCGCGGGAGAGGTCCACCGTGCCGTCGCTCGCGGATGTGTCGTCGAGCAGATCCTCGAGCGGCGCCGGCGTGCCCGTGGGGGCATTGAGGTCGACAAGATCGTCGAGCGCATGGTTCGCCGCGGAGGCCGACGTGCCGTAGGTGGCGAGGTAGTCGCGCAGGGCGAGGGCAAACTGCGTGGCGTTCTCGTAGCGGAGTGGAAGGTCTTTGGCGAGGGCCTTCGCGAGAATCGGGGTGAGCGCGTCGAACTCGGGCCCGTTTGGAATCGCGTTCCAGTTGGGGTCGTCATGGGTGATCTTGAAGAAGATCGCCATGAGATTCTCGGCGTGGAAGGGCCGCTTCCCGGTGAGCATCTCGTAGAACATGCAGCCGACGCTGAAAAGATCGGACCGGCCGTCGACGCGCGCGCCCTTTACCTGCTCGGGCGACATGTAATCGGCGGTGCCGACGATGGCTCCGGTACCGGTGACCGAGGCGGTGGTGAGACGGGCCACGCCGAAGTCCATGATCTTCACCGAGCCGTCGTTGCCGATGAAGATGTTCGCGGGCTTGATGTCGCGGTGGACGATCCCCGCCTGATGGGCATGGGCGAGACCGACCAGGACCTGGACGATGATCGAGACCTTGCGTTCGAGCGGCATCGGCCCCATGCGCAGCGTCTTCTGGAGGTCCTCGCCGCGGAGCAGCTCCATCGCCATGTACGGCGAACCGTCGGTGTGATACCCGAGGTCGAACACGTTGACCACGTTGGGATGCGAGAGACGGGCGACCGCCTTCGCCTCGCGCTCGAAACGCATCTTCAGGTCAGGGTCGTCGGCGATGTTCGACACCATGACCTTGAGGGCGACCTCGCGGTCGAGCATCGAGTCCTTCGCGAGGTACACGATGCCCATGGCACCCTTGCCGAGGGGCTTGACGATGTCGTACTTGCCGATCCGCCCCGTTATCTCCTTGAGAGCCGGTTCTCCACTCACTGCGTCTGGTTCCTTCCAGTCTCGACCGGGTCCGGGTCTCTCAAGGCCGCGTCTTCAGCCTACCGGGCGAGCTTGCCGGTGATGGCGAAGTGGGCGCGGCGGTTGCGCTGCCAGCAGTCTTCATTGGACTCGGTGCAGACGGGAATCTCCTTGCCGTAGGCCACAGCCTTGATCCGCGACGGCGCGATGCCGATCGAAACGAGGTAGTCGTAGGCCACGCGGGCGCGGCGGTCGGACAGGGCGAGGTTGTATTCGATGGTACCGCGTTCGTCGGCATGGCCTTCGATGGTCACCACGAGGAAGTCAAGCTCCTTCAGCCGCTCGCCGTTCCTGACCAGCGTGCTGCGATCGGCCTCGCGAAGATCGGCCTGGTCGTAGTCGAAGTACACGTCACCGAGCAAGCCCATCCGATCCAGCTCGTCGATAGGGGTTCCGAGAAGCGTGTTGTACTCGCTCATGGGCGGGAGCGGGGTCATGTCGTTCGGCGTGGGAGCGGGAGTGGGATTGGCGGGAACCACCACCGGTGTCGGGGTTGTCCGGGGGGCGGGAACCGGGACGTAGTTGTCCTTCTTGCAGGCCGTGCCGACCATCGCAAGAACCGCCAGGACCGCCAGTTTTTGATTCACGCGCATTACTTTTTCTCCTCGCTGGAACCCGGCGCTGAGGGAGCGGAATCGTCCTTCATCGCCTTCTTGAAATTGCGGATGCCTTCGCCCATGCCCTTGCCCAGATCGGCGATGCGGCTCGTGCCGAAAATGAAAACGAGAATGACGAGAATGATAAGGAGTTCTTGAACACCGAGTCCGAACATCATGCCTCCTTTGGAGAACGACTGCCAGAGGCAGGCGTGGGCGGGATCATAACCCTAGGGATCGAAACTCGCTTCGTCCGGGTGTCGAAGGGACTAGGAGCCTGCGCGGACACAACGGCTCCTGTCCACCAGACGGCGCCCCGCCCGGGTGTCGAAGGGATCAGGCATCGTCTTCCGACGCCGCCGCGGCGAGCCGAAGGGGGTCGAAGCCGAGGACCTCGAGTTCCGCGCCGCACGAAGGGCACGCGAAAATCTCCCCGCGATCGACGTCGAACTCCGCGATCGTGATCGGATGCTGACAGGAAGGGCAGGGAGCCACGGTCGCTTTCGTAGGACTCAGTTGAAATCGATCTTCACCACGCGTGTCGTCGTGGTGCTTCCGCAGTCGACGAGAGCGGAGAAGGACGCCACGCAGAAGGAGCGTTCGATCCCGGAAAGCGTCTTCCCGGAGATGTCGAGGCTTCGCGGCTGATAGATCATGTTCTTCTCGAGATCGGGAGCGAGCGCTTCGCGCGCCGGCGCCTCGACCTTGAGTTCGCCCGCCTTCTTGAGGGTCATCGAGGAAACCCGGAAGGTGTCGTCCGCCGCGACGTGAGTGAGCGTCATCGTGTCGCCTTTCACGGAGTAGCTCTTCTTGCCGAGCAGAAGCATCGCGTTCTGCCGGGTCTGGGACTTCGCGGAACTCACCGAGTCCTTCTGCCTCCAGGCCGCGAACTCGTAGGTGAGTTTCCATTCGACGAGAGCGACCGACGTGCCGTCAGCCAGATGAAGGGTCGCCACCGACGAGAGCTCATCCTGTCCCGGGGCCGGGACCGGCGACAGGAACAGGAGCGCGGCAAAGGCCGGAATCAGGTGCGGTCGCATGACGGTTCTCCCCGAAAGATATAGACGTCTCGCAGTTTAGACGTGCCGTTCCGCGATTCGGTCGCGGGCATTGGCTATCATGGCCGGAATGAGCGCCCCTCGCCCCGTACGCGCCATTTCCCGGGCGGATCTGACTCTCGCGATCGTCAATGGCGTCATTGGCAGCGCGATCTTCGGCATGCCCGCGCAGATCGCCGCACTCACCGGGGTCCGCAGTCCGCTCGCTCACCTCATCGCCGCCCTCGCGGTGTTGACCATCGTCTTGTGCTTCGCCGAGGTGGCGAGCCGGTTCGAGGACAGCGGCGGGGCGTATCTGTATTCGCGGGAAGCCTTCGGCCGTCACGTCGGGTTTCAGGCCGGCTGGCTGACTTTGTGGACCCGGCTGCTTTCCGCGGCGGCGAACCTGAATATCTTCGCGAGTTACCTGTCGCAGATTCTGCCGGTGGCCTCGGGCGGCGCGGGCCGGTCCGCGGTCATCATCGGCGTCCTCTTCGTCATCACCACCATCAACCTCATTGGAGTGAAGCAGGCATCCTGGGCGATCGACATCTTCACGGTCGCCAAGCTCCTGCCACTTGGTCTGCTCGTGATCTGGGGTCTGCCCAACGTTTCCGCCGACGTGCTCGCCACCCAGACCGTGGTCGAGCCGCAGTGGACGCAGGCGATCCTGCTGCTGGTCTTCGCGTTTGGAGGGTTCGAGTCGCCACTCATGTCCGCAGGGGAAGCGAAGGATGCCAAGAAAGACAGCGCCTTCGCTCTGCTCGCAGCACTCGCGGTGATCGCGACCGTCTACATTTCCGTCCAGTACGTCACGATCGGCCTCGTGCCGAATCTTCAACAGGAAAAAGCGCCCATCGCGGCAGCGTTCTCGATTCTGTGGGGACCGGCGGGCATCGCCTTCGCTTCGTTCGCGGCCATGATCTCGGTCTGGGGCTGGGCCACCGGCAACGGGCTGCAGTCGCCTCGCCTCCTCTTTTCGATGGCGGAACGCGGCGAAATGCCCGGAGTGCTCGCCAGCGTCCATCCGAAGTTCCGGACGCCGCATGTTTCGATCATCGTCTTTTCGCTCGTCGCCGGCGCGCTCGCCATCATCGGCACCTTCGAGTGGAACGCCGTGCTGTCCGCCATCGTCCGCCTGATCATCTACGCCATGGTGTGCGTTTCACTCTGGGTGTTCCGTCGCCGCATGGGTCCCGCGCAGTTCACCGTGCCCTTTGCCCTGCCCATCTCGGCTCTGGCCCTGGGCTTTTGTGTCTACATGCTTTCGACCCGGAGCTTCGCCCAGGCGGGCATCATCGTCGCGGCGATGGCCGTTGGCCATCTCCTGATGCTCGCCCAGGCGCGGCGGCGCTAACCCCTACTGCCGGGTCATCTGGCCGCGAATCTCGCCGCCGGGAAAATTCGGCGTATGGACATTCGCGTAGATGTTTCCCGCGCGGAGGTCCGCGAGGATTAGGTCGAGCTGGGCCTTGGTGATCGTGCGGGCGATGGCCTTGTTGATCTCGAGGTCCGTGGTGCCCGGGACGGGCTGGATGAGCGGGCTACCGTCCGCGTTGAAGAAGAAGCTGAGGACAATGCCCCCATTGACGCCGGGCGCGGCGCGGTGGAAATGACCGCCCCGGATGCCCGCGGACAGTCCGTTCGCCTCAACCGAGTACTCGGCGTACGAGGCATCGCGGCTCACCAGAAGCACCACCCGTCCAATGGCGGTCGAGGTATTGGCGGGCACTTCGTTCGATCCGCGAAGCTCGGCGACGTACTTCTCTTGAGGATCGCTTTCGCAGGCGGTGAGTCCTACGGCAGCGATTGTGACAATGAGGGCATTTCCGAAAAATCGGCGTGAAAGCATGAAAGTCTCCTGGATGAATGGAACGACGAATGAAGGGAACGGAAGAATTGCCTTCATTCTTGCAGCGTTTCATCCCGCCGGGCAAGCGCCCGGCAAACTCCCCGGCGGAGCCGAGGAGGCGGGCTCAGACGCCGGCGAAGGACACGCCCTCGAACACCAGGGTGGGCGTCCGAAGCGGCGAATACTCGAAGGGATCATTCCCGACGGCCAGAAGACGCTTCCACAGATCGAGTTGATTGCCGGAGATGTTCATTTCGGCCACGGGCTCGGCGATCTCGCCCTTGCGGATCATGAAGCCCTGGATGCCGAGCGAGTAGTCGCCGGTCGTGCCGTTTGAATTGCCGCCGAGGAAACCGGTGACGAAGACGCCTTCGCCGGCATCGGCGATCAGCTCGGCCTCGGACTTCGACCCGAGTCCCCAGTCGAGATTCGACGTGCTGCCCGTGGTGGGCTTCAAGTCGAGTTTCTTCCCGTAGTACGTGTCGACGTAGTAATTGCGCAGGACGCCGGATTCGAAAAGGGGAAGCGGATGCGCGGAGATCCCTTCTCCATCGAAGTGGCGTGAACCGAAGCCCTTCGGTATCAGGGGGGCGTCGGTGATGTTCAGGAGGGAGTTGCCCACAGCCTGGCCAGCCCGGCCCTCCAGGAAGGAGCGTCGCTGCTGAATCGAGGAAGCGGACAAAGGTGAGAGCAGGGCGCTCACCAGACGCCCCCCGGTGCGATGGTCGAGGACCATGGTCATGACGCCGGAGGGGACCTTGCTCGCACCCAGACGCGCGAGCGCGCGCCGCGCCGAAGATCGACCCACCTCGGCCGGATCGCCGAGATCCTTCACGAAACGGCCGCCGGAGAAATCGCCATCCTCGGGTCGCCGTCCATCGTCGTCCTGCACGGCCACGCTGCCGGAGAGCCAGAACGAGGTGTCGATCCTCTCGCCCTCGAAGCCGTTCGAGGTGACCCGGTACATCTCCGACCGCGAGTCGCTCACCGAGGTGGTGACCGACAGGATGCGATCGGCCCGCGACACGCTGCGGGCGGCGTCCTCGATGGCTCTGGCCAGGTCGCGCCTTTGGGTCGCGGTCACTGTCTTGTACTCGGGATCTGCGAACTCCAGGTTGAGGGTCGGACGGTTTTCGTAGAGCGAGGGATCGGGCAACGTTCGGAAGGGGTCCTCGGACAGGGTCCGCGTCATCGCCACCGCGTCGGCGATGAACGGATCGATGGCCTGAGGTCTGAGGTCGCTCGTGCTGACCGACGCGAAACGTCCGTCGACGTAGAGGTTCAAGGCGAGGCCTCGTGTGGTGGACTCGGTCACCTGCTCGAGCGCTCCGTCGCGCCACTGAACCGCGACTTCGCGGACCTTGCCGATTCGCGCTGCGACGCCCTGGGCGCCCGCGGTCTTCGCGGCTTTCACCGCGTTCCGCGCCACCGCGCGGAACTCTTCGCTCACTGTCTCTCGAGTTGTCATGTTGGGAATTTTCGGGGGGGCGCTCAGCCTTCGCTCCGCCCGCCGACCGTGATCGAAGCGACACGCACGGTGGGAATGCCCTGCGAGACCGGCACGCTCTGACCGTCCTTGCCGCAGGTCCAGCCCCCCTGGTCGATGGTGAGGTCGTCCGCCACCATGTCGATCTGCTCGAGAACCCTGGGTCCGTTGCCGATGATGTTGACGTCCTTGATCGGCCGCGTGAGCTTTCCGTCTTCGATGAGATAGCCGTTCTTCACATAAAAGGTGAAGTCTCCGGCGCCGATCTGGACCTGGCCATTGGTGAAGTTGGTGCAGAAGAGGCCCTTCTTCACCGAGGCGATGATCTCTTCCTTCTTGTGCGGTCCGGGCAGCATGTAGGTCGAGCGCATGCGCGGGAGAGGCGCGTACTGGTAGCTCTCGCGGCGGCCGTTGCCCGTGGGCTTCACCCCGTAGTGCTTCGCGGAGATCGAGTCGTGGAGGTAGGTGGTGAGGACTCCGTCCTCGACCAGATTCGTGCGGCCCACCGCGTTGCCTTCATCGTCAATGTTGATTGAACCGCGCGCGCCCTGCTCCGTTCCTTCATCGACGACGTTCACGAAGGGATGCGCCACTTTCTTGCCGATCTTGTCCGCGTAGATCGACGTGCCTTTGCGGGCGAAGTCGGCTTCCATGCCATGGCCGATGGCTTCGTGGAGCAGGATGCCGGAAGCACCCGCGCCGAGGACCACCGGCATTTCGCCCGCCGGGGCCTGGACAGCGTCGAACAGGATCATGGTTCGATCCACCGCTTCTTTCACGATGAGGTCGAGCCGGTCCTGCGAATAGAAAGACATGCCGCGGCGCGCGGCCACCCCGTAGGTGTTCTGTTCGCGCTCGCCGTTTTTCTCCGCCACGCAACTCAGGTAGAGGAGGGTCATCGGCTGGGTATCCTCGACAATCCGGCCGGTGGAATCCGCGATCAGGATCGATGACACCTCGTCGCCGAACGTGATGTTGACCTTGCGGACCGCATCGTTCATCGAGAACGTCTTGTCGTTGAGACCGGTCAACAGCGGCAGCTTCTCCTCGGGACGCACGTCGTCCCATCGACGCGTCGTGGCGTAGCGCGAAGGCAGGCCGGTGGTCAGGTGGAACCGCTGCGGCCCGACCGTCCGGGCGCCCTCCGCGATGGTGGCGGCGGTGCGCGCGGCCTCGCGGATGCTCTCCACACTCAGGTCCTCGGTGAAGGCATAGCCCGTCTGGTCTCCCTTCACCACCCGCACGCCCACGCCGAGTTCCGTGCCCTTGAAGGCGCGATTCACCGAGCCGTCCTCGAGGACGAAGTTGTGGGACACGCGGTGCTGGAAGAAGAGGTCGGCGTACTCGCCTCCCTGGGAGAGTGCGGCGGAAAGCGCTTCGCGGATGAGCTTCTCGTCCACGCCGAAGGCGGAGAAGTACGTGGGCCCAAACGTCGGGCCGGCGCTGTTCGGGGCTACGAGGAGCGAGTCGGCGGCAGGGCTTTGCGGGGTATCGGTCATGACTTTCGGGCCCGGGGCTTCGCGGGGGGGCGGCGCCCGCCGGGCGTGATCTTGAGGACGGCATCGACGAAGTAGGTGGAAAGGCCAACGCCGCTCCGGTAGTCGAGGGCGCGGTTGAGGTCGCGACGCGGCACCAGCGCTTTGACCTTCGGGTCGGCGCGAGCGATCGCGCAGAAGGGCTTGTCTTCGGCGCGCGAAAGTCTCGAGAGGCCGAGGACATGCGCGTGGGCGGCGTCGCGGCCCATCTTTTTCGCGAGCGCCATCATGAGAGCTTCGGACAACACCGCCCCACCTGTGCGATCCAGGTTGCGCTGCATGTTCTCCGGCTTCACGATCAGGGTCTCGAGCACCCGCGCGAGCATTTCGAACTGGGCTCCGAACAGGAGCGAGATCTCCGGCCCGAACGACCACAACGTTTCGCCCTGGCGGTGATCGTCTTCCCATTCGCAGTGCACGTAGTCGAGCACCGCGGTGGCGCGCGCCTTGATAAGGCGGAAGAGAAGGACCACCGAACCCGACGCCACCGGATTGAGCTTGTGCGGCATCGCCGATGAGCCGACTTTGCCGACGCTGAATTCCGACAGCTCATCGATGTCGGTCTGCTGATGGTTGTAGATGGCGGCCGCGATCTTGGAGAACGTCCCCGAGATCGAGGAGAGGATCAGGAAGAACTCGGCGAAGCGGTCGCCCGCGGTCTTGGTGGGAATGAGCGGATAGCGCAGGCCGAGGCGCGCGGCGAAACGCTCCTGGATCCTGAGCCCGATTTTCCCGGTCGCGGCCATGGGTCCGACCGCCACCCCGAACTCCCAGGCCAAGACCCGTTTCCCACTTTCCGCACGCCCCACGCTCCGC
>CAZBTT010000137.1:0-10685 GCA_964494295.1 uncultured Acidobacteriota bacterium | reverse complement strand
GTCGCGCGATCACAGACTTGCTGCGGCGCACCCGGCGAACCCGGGGCCAGTCGGCCCGCCCCCTGGGCCGCGAGCCACCGGGCGATGTCGAGGCCAAGGCCCCCGCGGCCTCCGGTCACGACGTAGGAGCCATCCTTCAGGACCCGGACCCCGGCTCCTGATTCGAACGGCGGGACGTTCAGCACGACCTTTCCGATGTGTCGTCCCACGGAGAGGTGCCGGAAGGCCGCGCGAGCGCGCTCGACGTTAATCACGAGCTTCGGCCCGGGCCGGAGTTCGCCGCGACCGAAGCGCTCGAGAAGGTCCTCGAGAGACCGGCCGATCCGCGCGGGGTCCTTGGCGACGAGGTCATCCAGCGCCAGAACCTCGTACCGCACGTCCCCCCGAAGGGCACGTACCTGGTCGGTGCTCCAGGTGCCCGTCTTGCCGATCTCGACATAACAACCGCCGGGTGCGAGCAGCTCGAGACTTCGCGGTATGAACTCTCCGGGAAGAGAGTTCAAGACCACGTCGACGCCCTCGCCTCGGGATGCCGCCCGGAAGGCCGAAGCGAAGGCGATGTTCCGCGACGATGCCACGTGACCGACGCCCATCGAGCGGAGGAGGGCGCGCTTCTCCTCGGAGCCCGCGGTCGCGAAGACCTCAGCTCCCGCGCGGAGTGCGAGTTGCACCGCCGCGAGGCCGACGCCTCCCGCAGCGGCGTGGATGAGCACCCGCGTACCCCTCGAGACGCGGGCCAGAAGTTCGAGGGCCAGGTGCGCCGTGCGATAGACGACGGGTAGCGCGGCCGCGTCCTCCATCGAAAGGCCCTCGGGGACACGCGCGACCAGAGCAGCGGGGATGGTGGCGAAGGAGCCGAAAACCCCAGGGTGCAGAGTGGCACACCGATCCCCGACACGCAGCCCTTCAACGTTCGCGCCCAGGGCCTCGACCACTCCCGAGCACTCGATGCCGATCTCGCCCGGGTCGCCGGGGTAGGTCCCGAGCACGTTCATGACGTCCCGGAAGTTGAGACCCGCCGCAGCCACGCGGAGCTCGACCTCTCCGGGCCCGGGGGCGCGGCGGTGCAGCGCGCGCAGCTCAAGCCGGTCGATGGAGCCACGTGTCCGAAAAGAGAGGCGGAAGGGACGACCCGCCGGGGCTTCGAGCAGACGATCGCGCGATTCGAACGGCACGAGTCGCTCCACGTAGCGGCGCCCCGATCTCAGAGCGACGCCTTCCTCGTTTGAACCGGACTCGAGTTCGCGCGAGACCTCACGGGCCTCGGCCTCGGGATCGTCGCCCACGGGATCGAGATCGATCATTCGCACAACCGTGGCGTGGCGCTCCGTGTTCACCACACGTGCGAGGCCCCACCAGGACGCGCGCTCCGTCATCGACGGCGTACGCGTGTCGCTCGCCGCGACCATGCGCGCGCCGCGCGTCACCACCGCCACGAGGTCGCGCGCGCCACGCAGGGCCTGGAGCGCATCGTCATAGCCCTCAATCACCCTCGCGTCGTGCCCGCGCGACGCGAGGGTGAGGGCGACGCGCTCCTCGCAGCACAACACGCGCCACGTCTGGCCCTCGGCCCGTGACGGGCCGACCGGGAGGGCGCGCGGCCGCCAGGCGAGGGCGAATGTGCTTCCACTCCCGTCGGACGAGAGGTGCGAAAAGGCGTCGCGATCCACGGCACGAGCCAGCAGGCCGGTCACGCGCGCGAAGGTCGCTCCGTCTTGAGCCCCGATGGCGATCGAACCAGAAGCCTCATCCGCGCTCCGTCGTTCGATGCGCGCATGAACCAGGAGGGATCCTGATGGCGGCGCGCCCGTTACCTCGAAAGCTTCAATTCGACTTGGGAGGAGAACCGTGCTCCCCCCGGTGTCCTCCGCGGCAAGGGCCAGCGCCTGGAAGGCCCCGTCGAGAAGCCCAGGGTGCAGCACGTACGTCGACGCCTCCGGCTGAAGCTCCTCGGGCAGCGCGAGTTCGGCCAGGCACTCCCCCTCTCCCGCCTGCGCTCGCTGGATCAGGCGGAACCGCGGGCCGTAGCCTAGCCCCGACGCGGAGAGGGCTTCGTAGGCCGCCTCGACATCGATCGTCCGCGTGCAGCGCGCGGAGATCGCCGGCCGGTCGATCGTCGCGGGTCCAGGCCCCCCCGACGTGAAACGGCCCGAGACGTGCCGGGTCCACGTCCGCGGCGTGCCGCCAGCCGGGGCGCCGTGAATCTCGAACGCCTCGCCACGCGTGGATAGTTGAAGCTCGACCGCGCCCTCCAACCGAAGCGGTCTCTCGAAGGCAACATCCGTCAGGGACCGGCGGAGGCCCCCGTGTCCCGCAGCCGCCAGGGCCATCTCGAGCCAGGCCGCCCCCGGCAAAACCGGATGCTCGAACACGCGATGCTCGGAGAGCAGCGGCACACCCTCGACCGACACGCTCGATCGGAACGTCACTTCATCCGGACGGGCCCGGGCAAGTTCGATCCTTTCTCCGAGGAGAGGATGCACGGCGGGAGACGCCGCCATCTTTCCAAGCTCCGGCAGCCAGAAGCGCTTCCGCTGAAATGGATAGCCGGGAATCTGCGTGCGCGTCACTCGCCGGGAGGCGTCACGACCACGCCAGTCAACCGCGATTCCCGCGGCATCGACTTGCGCCACCGCCTCTGCGATCGACAACGTCTCGTCCCGCCCTCGCCGCATGGATGGCACACAGACCGCCGCATCCGCTCCGCATTCACGGACGAGACCGGTCAGAGTCGAACCCGGACCCGTCTCGAGAAACAACCTCACGCCGGAGGCGAGAAGGGTAGAGACGCCGTCCGCGAAGCGTACGGGCCGGCGCAGGTGGTCTCTCCAGTATGCCGCGGTGTGGCCGGGCGGCTTAAGGAGATCTCCCGTGAGATTGGACACGAGAGGCGACTTCGGCGCCGAGTACGCGAGGCGTCCCGCCTCGGCTTCGAAGGCGTCGAGAATCGGCGACATCAGGGGCGAATGGAAGGCGTGCGAGGCGGCGAGCCTCTTCGAAACGAGGCCGCGACTGGCGCAGGCTTCGGCGATGGCCGCGATCGCGGTCTCATCGCCGGACACCACTACCCTCGCCGGCGCGTTCACCGCCGCGATCGAGATTCTTTCGGCGAAGGGCGCGATCAGGGAGGTGACCTCCTTCTCCTCGAGCGCGACCGACAGCATCGCTCCGCGCGGCTCGATCGATTGCATGAGCGACGCTCTGGTCTCGACAAGGCGGGCCGCGTCCTCGATGGTCAGGGCGCCCACAACCGCGGCCGCCGCGAACTCACCGATGCTGTGGCCGAGCACCAGGTCGGGGACAAGACCCCACGACCGCCACAGTTCGGCGAGCGCCCATTCCGTCGCGAGGAGGGCGGGTTGCGCCCAAGCGGTCTCGTCGATTCGTGACGGGTCTTCACCGAACACAACCTCCGCCAGACGCACGGACCTTCGGCCATTGATCACCTCGCCCACGCGGTCGAAGGCCCCTCGGTAGACGGGTTCGGTCTCGTAGAGCCTTCGGCCCATCCCAGGGGCCTGGGCGCCCTGGCCACTGAAGAGCCACGCGACGCGCGGTGTGTCGTGTCCGGTGCCGGTCGCAAGACCGGGGGCGGATTGTCCCAAAGCGAGGGCATTGAGGGCGGTCTCGAGCCCCGCGCCGTCCTTTGCCGCCACCGCCGCACGATGCGGGAATCGCGAAGCCGATGTCGAAAGTGAGTGAGCGAGGTCTTCGACCGCGGCCCCCGAACGGGTCGCGTCCATCACCAGCGCCGCCTGCACGCGCAGTTCCACATTCGATTTCGCGTGGAGGGCGACGACATGAACGTCGCGCGCCGGGAGCGCCGCCGGAAGCAGTGGCGGCGGCTCTTCGAGGATCGCGTGCGCGTTGGTTCCTCCAAATCCGAAGGCACTGACGCCGGCCCGGCGGGGCGAGTTCCCGCGCGTCCAGGGCAGCGCCTTCACGGGGATGCGGATGCGACCGTCGTGAAGTCCCAGCTGCGGATTGGGGTTCTCGAAATGGAGGTGTCGCGGGAGCACGCCGTGCCGGAATGAAAGAATGAGCTTGAGCACACCCACGAGCCCGCTCGCCGCCTCCGCATGTCCCATGTTCGTCTTCGTCGAACCCGCGATCAGCGGCTGGGTCTCAGGCCGACCATCGAGATAGGCGGCTCGGAGCGCCCCCACCTCGATGGCGTCCCCGATGCTGGTGCCGGTGCCGTGAGCTTCGACATACGACACGTCCCGCGGCAGAGCACCGGCGTTGGCGAGGGCTTCGCGGATGACCGCGGTCTGCGCTCGGCCGCTTGGAGCGGCGATACCGTTGGTGAGGCCGTCCTGATTCACCGCGGACCCCCGGACGATGGCGTGGATGCGATCTCCGTCGCGAATCGCGGCATCGAGCGTCTTCAGCACCACCACCACGCAGCCTTCAGCGCGCACGAATCCGTCCGCTCTCGCATCGAAGGTCTTGCAGCGTCCGTCGCGGGCCATCATGGCCGCCTGCGAAAAGCCGACCATCATGTTCGGCCGAAGGATGACGTTCACTCCGGCGGCGAGTACCAGCTCGGATTCGCCTCGGGCGAGGCTCTCGCGGGCGAGGTGAAGGGCCACGAGCGACGATGAGCACGCGGTGTCGACGGCGAGGCTCGGACCGCGCAGGTCGAAGCAGTAAGACAGCCGGTTCGCGGCGATGCTCAACGCGCTGCCGACGCCGGAGAACGCCGACATCAGCCGGAGATCCTCCATGATGAGTGTGCCGTAGTCGTAGCTCGAAATGCCGGCGAAGACGCCGGTTCGGCTGCCCGCAAGCGCATCCGCGGGACGGCCGGCATCCGCGAGCGCGTCCCACGCCGTCTCGAGGAGGAGCCTCTGTTGGGGATCGATGAAAGTCGCCTCGCGGTCGGTAATCCGGAAGAAACGGGGGTCGAAGCCATCGACGCGATCGAGAAAACCGCCCCAGCGCGTGAAGGACTTCCCGGGCGCGGCGGGACCGGGCTGGAAGTACGCATCGGCGTCCCATCGTTCGCGGGGAACCTCGGTGATGAGATCGTCCCCCGCCGCGAGCCGCTTCCAGAACGACTCAGGGTCGTTCGCTCCCGGCAGCCGGCAAGCTATGCCGACGATGGCGGCGGCGTTCGCGGTCACAGGCTCGCGCGCAGCCGCTCGGCGGCCCCGATGGCGGCGACCACCGCGCACTCGTGTGATCCCACGGGTCCGAGCCACGAGCCTGAGACATACAAACGTCCCGGAGTCCCGAGCTCTTCCCGCGCAAGGCGGGCCTCACGGTACGCCGGAGTGAGAGCGATGTGCTCGTTCCGGATGACGGCGCGCGTCCGGCCGGCATCGATCTCTGCCGCGATCGTGTCGTCTCCGATGGTCACGAGAAGCGGCGTTTCACGCGCGAGGCCGTGGAAAGCCCCCATGTTCCAGGTCGTGCAACAGCGGCGGCGTCCATCGGGAGCGACCGGCAGCCAGGTGGTGACGAAGGCGCGCTCTTGAGCGTCGCCGATCGGGAACCAGCGGGCATCCTCGTGCACCACCGCCCACGTGACGTAAGTCTCGAGCGGTTGCAGGAGACGCTTCTGGGCCTCGCTTGGGTTCGCGAACATCGCGAGCGTTCGCGGTGGGTTCGTCGCGAGGATGACGGCATCGAATCGCTCCACACCCGCAGCACTCGTGACCTCGACGCCATCGGCCGATGGATCGACGCGCGTCACCGGACACCCGGTTCGAACAGGCCGCGGCAGGCTTCCGACGAGAGCCCTCCGATAGGGCTCCGAGGACGGCCATAGTTGCCGATACTCGGCTCCGGTGTCCAGGAACATGGTCCTGCGCATGAGGCCCAGGGCGGCGCCCGTCGACATCGCGAGCACCTCGTGCACCTGATAGCCCCACACGACCACCATCGCCGGAAGCACCAGATGCTCGACGAGGTCGTGGTGATAGCCGCGCGAGGCGAGGAATTCCGCGAGGGTCGAGCCGTCGTCCACCGGATCGAGTGAAGCGCCCGCGCGGATCAGCAGGGCCACGAGGCGGCGCAGATCGCGCCCCGCCTCGACGGGCAGATCGCGGCCGCAACGCCCCGGGAAATCCGAGAGCCGGACCACGCTCGAATCGCGCCGATCCCAGACGAAGACGGGATACTCGGCCTTCCGCGAAGGCACACCGAGTTCTTCGAAGAGGGCGGCGGCCTTCGGGTAGGTGTGGGGGGACCACGCGATGAAGCCGGTGTCGGCGTTCACGACCGAGCCATCCTCGAGGCGGACCTCCGGCGCATGAATGTGACCGCCGGCGCGCGACGAGGCCTCGAAGACATCGACATCCGCGACTTCCTTCAGTTTGTAGGCGGCGACGAGGCCCCCGGCCCCGCCCCCAACCACCGCGACCCGCGGACGGGAACTCACGCCGGTGCTGCCGGGTCGAGCAGCGCGGAAAGCCGCGCGACGACGGACTCGGCCTGTTGAATCGGAAAAAAGTGGCCGCCTTCATTCCACTCCAACGCGAAACGCCCGGTGGTGCGCCCGCTCCAGGGTTCGAGGCAGCGGGGCGTAACCGCCTCGTCCGCTCGCGCCCCAAGAACGGTGAGGGCGGCCCGGAGAGGCGGATCGATGGGGGAGGAGGCCGTCGCGAAGACCTCGAGGTCCGCACGAAGGAGATCCATCACGGCCTTGAACTGGCGCGGAAAACGCCGGAGTTCCTCGGGAAATGCGCCGAATGTCGCGGCGTACGCTTCGAACTCCTCGTCCGGGAGCAGGTGACACCGGCGATCCAGATCGGACATCGCGGATGGCTCCATGCTTGCGGCGAGGATGACGTGACTCGGCGAGGGTCTCTTCTCCGCCTCGAGGCGCCGGGCAAGCTCGAACGCGACGCGGCCGCCGAGGCTGTGGCCGAAGAAGGCGAGCGGACGGGAGGAAGTCGCCTCGGGAAGGGCCGTTGCGAGAGCTTCCACGATCTCGCTCATGCGCCGCGGCGCGGTTTCGCGAGCGCGTCCCTCGCGCCCCGGCGCCTGCACGGCGACGATGTCGAGCCAGGGGGGGAGGCACCCGAGCCACCTTCGATACACCGACGCGCCGCTGCCGGCGGAAGGAAAGCAGACAAGCCGTAGACGCGCGTCGGGCGTCTCACGGAGGACTTGAAACCATGGGGAACTCATGAGCCTCACCGCCCCGTCTTGAAGCTGACTGCGGCCGCGATCGACCCGTCGAGGAGAGCCTCGCGCGACGCGCGGCGCTCCACCTTGCCGCTAGTCGTGCGGAGAAGATCGCCGCGGCGCACGAGGTGAAGCTCCGCGAGAGCGACGTCGAGCTCCCCCGAGAGCGCGTCCCGGATCGCGCGCGCCCATGCGTCACGGACGGCCGGTAGATTCCCGCCCTCGACATCGACGAGTTCCACCGCGAGAGCGATGGCTTCCGTGCCATCCTCGGCGGAGACCGCGTACGCGACCGCCGCGCGATCCGCCCCGGCCTGAACCGACGTGAGGGCGGCGTGCTCGATGTCCTCGCAAGCGAGCTTCCGGCCCGCCACGATGATGATGTCCTTGAGTCGTCCGGTGGGATAAAGCTCGCCGTGGGCCAGGAATGCGAGATCACCGGTTCGCAGGAAACGTGTCTCCGGCTCGCCCGCAAGCGTCGCGCCAAACGCGGCCTCGCTGATTTCCCGCTGCCCCCAGTAGCCGCTCGCGAGGGATGAACCGCTCACCCAGACCTCGCCGATGTGGCCTTCGGGCAGGACCACAAGGCTCTCGGGGTCGACGATCCGGATCGTCGTACCCTGGCGCGGGCGGCCGCAGGAAACGAACTCGCGCGTCCCGCCTGTCGCGCGACGGCTCCTGAGCCCGGCTCCACGCTCGACTCCGGTGACGAACAACGTCGATTCCGCCAGG
The DNA here is from genome assembly GCA_964494295.1 of uncultured Acidobacteriota bacterium. Lineage (GTDB taxonomy): Bacteria > Acidobacteriota > Vicinamibacteria > Fen-336 > JAGNNV01 > JAGNNV01. The sequence continues at coordinate 2,819 of CAZBTT010000137.1, read as the reverse complement.
CCGTAGCAGGGGAACAGCGCGCCCGGGTCGAGTCCGTACGGCGCAAACCGCGCCACGAAGCGATCCAACGTGTCCTTCCGCACCGGCTCGGCGCCGCAGAAGAGAACACGAACGGAGGAAAGGTCGATGGCGGGAAGGTCGGACTCACGGACGCGGCTCACGCACAACTCGAAAGCGAAGTTCGGAGCGCCCACCGTGGTGGCGCCGAAGCGGGAGATCGCCTTCAGCCATCGCGAGGGTCGCTGAACAAACGCGAGAGGCGACATGAGGTAGGTCGGGAAACCGGCGTAGATAGGCTGAAGGATCGTCCCAATGAGGCCCATATCGTGGAAGGGCGGCAGCCAGTTGACGCCCCTCGAGAATGCCGTGTGGCCGAACGCGGTCTTGATCTGCGCGAGGTTCGCGAGCACGGCCCGGTGAGAGAGAACGACACCCTTCGGATGCGACGTCGAACCCGAGGTGTATTGGAGGAATGCCGGCGACCCGGGATCGGGATCGGGATCGACGAGGGCATCGGGGGCGTGGACGGCGTCCTCGAGATGGAGCAGCGCCGCGCGTCCGGGCAGCGAAGCGCGGAGAGAGTCCTTATCGAGAACCCTCGGAAGGAGAACGAAGCTCGCGCCGGAGTCCTGGAGGACGCGCCCCGCCTTTTCGAGCGTGCGGCCTCCCCGTGGCGGGTACGACGGGACCGGGACGGCGTCGGCCAGAAGACAGCCGAAGAATGCCTCGACGTACTCGAGACCGGGCGGCACGAGCAGCATGACCCGATCGCCCGCGGCGCAGCCTTGGCGGCGCAGGAGGGCCGCGACTCGGCTCGCACGCGTCGCGAGGTCCCGGTAGGTGAGGGTGTCAACCGCGTCGTCGTTGATGAAGCCCAGGGCTGTGGCGTCGCCCATGGAATCGGCCCGCGCCAAGAGCATCGCCACGAGTGTCGTGAACTCGCCCGCCGGGTCTCCCTCCCAGGGCCGCGACGCGCCCACCTCCGCGCGCGCTTCGAGATCGTGCGCGTCGAACACGGTTGAAACACGGGCCTCGTTCATCCGGAGCCCTTCACTCATGAGGCACGCGCCAGCAGGGCGTGCGAGACCATCCACTCCGTTCCGCCGGCATAGGCGAAGGACTCGGCGCAGGAGAGGAAGAAGAGACGCCACTCGGCCAGGGCGATGGCCGCGCGATCGGCGCCTTGCGCCTGCCCGAGAATCGCGAGCGCTTCCTCCCGACGGGCGTCGATCTTCAGAAGCCACTCTTCGCAGGTGCGCGCGTAGTGACGCCCGTCGACACGCCAGCGCTCCCGCACGACGAGGTCGTCCTGAAACGACAGGATCAGGTCATCGCTCGGCATGATTCCGCCGGTGAAAAAGCGGTCAGCCATCCAGTTGTTCTCGAACGTATAGGCAAACCGGGCGTGCGAGAAGACATGGAGGAAGACCCGCCCACCGGGGATGAGCCAGGTGGCTACGCGACGGAGCAACGCCGCCCAATTGCGCAGGTGCTCGAACATCTCCACCGACACGATGCGGTCGAAGGCGGTCTCGTCCGGGCGCCAGTCGGCCACGTTCGCGGTCACAAACCGGACGTTCGCCAACCCACGCCTTTCGGCGACCGTTTCGAGGAAGAGGCGTTGAGGGGTCGAGTTCGAAACACCGATGACCTGGGCGTTTGGGTAGCGCTCCGCGGCGTAGAGCGACAAGGAGCCCCACCCGCAGCCGAGGTCGAGGATGCGCTGGCCGTCGGCGAGGCCGGCCCGTTCAGCGACGAGGTCGAGCATGGCGCGCTCCGACGCATCCAGATCAAGGACACCGTCCGGCCAGAATCCGCTGCTGTACTTCAGATGACGTCCCAGAAAGAGCTCGAAGAACGAGGGCGGGAGTTCATAGTGCTGGGCGTTTGCCGCGTCCTCGTGCACTGCGATGGGGCTCAGGCGCAACCGCGACACGAAATCCTCCTTCCGGAGCCTCGCGGCATCGGGACCCCCTTCGCCCTGGCGGCGAAGCTCCGCCGCGAGACCGAAACGCAGCATTGCGCGCAGCGCCCGATCGGGCACCTCGCCGCGCGCGATGTCTTCGATGGCGAAGGGGAGGTCCAAACTCAGGCGGCCTCGCCCAACGCCTTCGCGAGGGCATTCACCGTCGGGTGTTCCCAGGCAAGGGCGGGATCAACGGGCCTGCCCAGCCACTCCTCGATCTCCGCGGTCAGCATCACCGCCTGGCGCGAGCTGAGGCCGAGGTTCGTGAGCGGCTCGTCGCGCGGCAGGTCCGCGGCCGGGACTTTCAGTTCTCCGGAAAGGTACTGGACGAGCCAGGCCTCGATTTCGTGGATCGACTTCATTCACTGCTCCTTCTTCGCCCGCGGGCGATCGATACGGCGGAAGGCGACGCGATGGAGGTCGCAGCCGCCGGAAACGAACATGTAGATGCACAGCCTCAGGTACTGCTCGTAGCGCTTGACCACGTCCTGGCCGGCGAGGGCGACCGCCTCTCCCCGCCGTGCCTTCAGGCGCTCGAGCCAGGCCCTGAGCGTGGTCGCGTAGTGAGCGCGGTCGTTGCGCAGCGACACGATCTCGAAGAGACGCTCGGACGCCTCCACGATCTCCGCGAGCGCGGGCAGATCGGACTCGGGGAAGATCTGCGACGAGATGAAGGCGTCGAGATCCTGGGGAAACGCGTTGCCGTAAGCGATGAACTGGAAGGAGAGCCTTCCGCCGGGTTTGGTCCAGGCGTGGCACCGCCTAAAGAGATCGCGATACGTCCGCACCTTCCCGTCCCGAGGGAGTCCCGGCCTGACGAAGGCTTCGAGCGATTCGATGGAGAAGATGGCGG
>CAZBTT010000136.1:0-10729 GCA_964494295.1 uncultured Acidobacteriota bacterium | reverse complement strand
CCCTGGAGTGGGGCGAGACGCTCGAGGAGGCCGCCGTCCGGGAAGTCCGGGAGGAAACCGGAATCGAGATCGAGATCGAAACCTTCGTCGAGATGATCGAGGCCATAACGCCCGGCGACTCGGGATTCCACTACGTGATCATGGACTACGCCGCTCACGAGCGGTCCGGTGTTCTGGCCGCGGGTTCGGATGCGCTCGACGCCGCGTGGGTGAGCGCCCAGGCCCAGGATGCCTACGACCTCAGTGGAGAACTTGTCGCGGTCATCGGAAAGGCCCGCCGCCTCACCGGCCGCGCCGTCTGACCTTCGGCAGGCGCCCCTCAACTGGGCGCGAGAGGGAGTCGCAGGGTCGCCCGCGTCATTTCCCCATCACGTTCGAGCGAAGCCGAGCCGGAAAGATCCTCGGCGACCTTCTTGACCAGTGCGAGACCCAGGCCGGAGCCCTGGGTCTTGGTGGAGAAGAACGGCTCGAAGAGATGGGCGCGCGTCTCGTCGTCGAAACCCGGACCGGTGTCCTCGATGACGAGTTCCGCATAGCCCCCAGCCTTCGCGGAGGTCACCCGGATCTCCCCCGCGCCGCCCACCGCCTGCATTGCATTCTCCACCAGATTGCGGACCGCCCGCTCGATCAGCTTCGATTCGCCGAAGACGGGGCCCGCTTCCTCGAGGCGCACGGTCAGGCGCAGGCCTTCAGGAAGAACATCCTGGTAGGGCTGAATGACCGCCCTCGTGATCGCCGCGAGGTCGACGCGCTGCGAGCGGTCGACCGGGGCGCGGACGAATGCGGCGAACTCGGAAGCGATGTCGCGCAGTTTGGTGACCGACTCCAGGATCGTCTTCGTGCAGACCGCCACCACGGAATCGAAGGCGCTGGGCGAAATGCCGCTCGCCTTGTAGGCGCGTTGCAGGTGTTCGGCGGAGAGCTGGATCGGGGTCAGAGGGTTCTTGACCTCGTGCGCCACCTGGGCCGCCATGTCCGCCCAGGCGGCCAGACGTTCGCGGCGCTCGATCTCGCGCTGCTGTCGGGCGAGGTCCTGCGCCATGGTGTTGAACGACTGCGCGAGTTCGCCCACCTCATCACCCGTCCGCACGGGCACGCGCACGCTGAGGTCGCCGTGTGCGATCCGCCTCGACGCTTCGGTCATTTCGAGCACCGGTCCGGAGATCCGGCGGGCCAGGAACCACGCCAGCATGGTGGCGATTCCCAGCAGGGAAAGGGAAGCGAGCCGCATGCGTGTGTCGAGATCCATCAGGGCCGCCGCCACCTGATTCTCGCGGTTCTGAAGATTCACACGCACCAGACCCGTTCGGCCGGCGGGAAGGTCGAGGCGCGCCGAAACCGAAGAAGGTACCGGACCGCCCTGCGGTCGGTGGAACATCATGTCTTCGTCGTCGAGAACGAGACGGGCATAGGCGTCGGCCGGAGCGAAGCGAGAGAGCAGGCCCGCGTCGACATCCTCGCGCACGTTGGTGGCCACGAGCTGCCCGGACTCGTCGAAAAGTTCCAGGTCGTTCGAGACCAGGGCCGCCACCCATGAAATCGCGGCGTCGGAGATGGCGAGGGGACCGGGAACCTCGGCCTCCTGAAAAGCGGAAAGGTCACCCAGCGACTTCCGCGCGATGGCCGCGATTCGCCGGGCCTCGGTTTCGGTTTCCGCCACCAGACGCTGGGCGACGAAATCCCGTACGAGAGTCTGAAAGAGGAAGAGCGACAACGCGGACAGGGTCAGGAAGGCGACGAAGAGGCGAACCGAGTGCCTGCGGAAAAGGCCTAGTGTTACGGATCGGGCCCGGGGCGCGTTGCCGAACCAGGCTCCGAGCAGAAAAGCAACGATCACGAAGCCAAGAGATTCGCCGAGGGTGCGCACTCCGGTGGTCCGGCCCGGCGTGCTCAGGGCCGCTCCCGGCAACTCGAAGACATAGGTGCGACCCTCGATCGCGACATCGAAACGCACACCCGCCGAGGCCGACGACGAGAGCAGAACGGCGACCTTCGGATCCGCGGTCAAGGCGCCGTCGGCTCCTCGAAAGCCAACGAGCCTCAGGCCCTTCTGATCCGAGAGGCGTCTTATCGCCAGGGCCAGGTCGGAGACTGCCCCGATCCGGACCGCGCCCAGAAACTCCCGTGAAGAGAACAGAAGGCGTTCGGAAACGAGCCCCGGCGCCTGGGCGAAATCCGCCATCCCGATAAGGGTCGTGGTCCTGGACCAGGCGTTGGTCGGGGGAAGCGGGGGCTTCTGTCCCCTCGGAATATCGCGGGCGTAGCGGCTCACCACGCTGCCCGAGCGGTCGATGATTTCGACGAAGGAGGGCAAGAAGGGTTGCGAGAGGGCGGAGTCCGACCACAGGTCGAAGGCGAGTTCCTCGGTGCCGAATCGTCCGGCCGGCGCCGCTTCAAAGAGGCGCGCCTCGTCGATGATCCGCTCGGTTGATCCGAGCGTCTCCTCCAGGGGACGTAGATGGGCGCGAAGAACCGACTCAGCCTCCCGCCGCATCGTCTCTCGTTCGGCGCCCCGCGCCGCGAACTCGGCGACCAGCGCGGTCACCGACAGCGCCGAGAAGAGGCATACAAGAAACAGCAGGAACCGGCGCGGTTCGGTAAACCCCCGCCGGGCGAAGCGGTGAGCGGCGACCAGGCTGAGGATGAAGAAGAGGAACTGCACAAGAGGAAGGGTAGGGAGGGCCTTTAGGGCTCCCACCTCTTCGTGGGCGGTGACACCGTGCGGGGGCACCCGGGCGAGGGTCAGCCCAAGTGCCGAAACACTCTCACCGCTGTGGTCGCTGGAGGAGGACTCGGAGCGGTCGGAGTAGTCGAGTCTCAGCTTCCGCTGGGGATCGAGCGCGTCCACGACTCGAGGCTCGTCGTTCTCGTCGCGGCGGGTCTCGAGCAGCGGCACGGTCACGAGGACGAACCAGGGGGAAGGACCCTTCTCGGTGACCACGAGGGCCGCGCGCGACCTCGTCGCGGCCACGAATCGGACCGGCGTGGTGGGGTCGACCTCGGGCAGGCGCAGCGGATCGAGGGGCGCGCCCACCCACGCGACCCGGCGGCTGTCCGCGTCGTACACGCCGATGCTCGAACCATCGTGCGGATCGAGCTTGAGCAGCACCGCGAAGATCTCGGCGCGAGAGAGTTCGGGCCGAAGTGCCGCCGCCGCGGATCTCGCGAGGCCGATCGATCGGTTGAGCAGAACTTCCGCGCGTTCGCGAGCCGCCTGGATATCGTCCCCGGATACCGGAGCGGCGAGGCTCAGGGCGAGCGCTATCGGAAGGAACGCGCGTCTCACATCTGGTAGAGCATCAAATAGACGACCACGCCGGTGATCGAAACGTAGATCCAGATTGGAAATGTGACGCGGGCGATCTTCCGATGCTCGGCGAAACGACCGCCGAGCGCCCGGCTGAGCGTGGCGATGGCCAGGGGCGCGGTCAGGGTGGCGAGCACGGTATGGGTCAGCAGGATGCCGAGGTACAGCAGGCGGACCGGCCCCGTTCCCTGGAATTTCACCGAGCCCACCTGGAAGTGATACGCGAGGTAGCTCAGGAGAAACACCACCGAGCAGGCGAAGGCCGCGAGCATGAAGCGCTTGTGGACCTCCTTCCGGCCTCGCTTGATGCTCAGATAGCCGTTCACCAGACAGATCGCGGAGGTGAGGTTGAGCGCCGCGTTCATCGCGGGCCAAAGAGGCGTGGTCATGCTCGGTTGAGCCGGGCGCGAATGTACGCGCGGAACTCGGGCGAGAGGATCCAGGCCGCAGCCAGGGCAATGCCGTAGGGAGCGAGGGCGAGACCGACGATCGCGTAGTTCATCGCCTCACGGACCTGAGCGGGCGCGGCGTTCACGGCATCGCGGCACAAGGCGCACTGGGCGAATGCCGGGTCCGGGCTCACGCACAGCAGGGCGGCGAACACGAGAGCCGAGGCCATGAGGCCTCGACGCACCGCGACTTCGGCCTCGGTCACAGCCCGCGCACCGACAGAATCAGCACGGAACGGCTCTCGACGACGAGGACGACGACCAGGGACAGGAACAGGAACAAGGTCACCGCCGCGGCGATGACGCCCGAGCGATGGGTCCGCTTGAGCTCCATCCACTCGAAGATCAGGAGTGTGGCCTGGCCGAGGGCGGCGGCGATCACTACGAGCGCGGCGAAGGCCCGCGAGGGACCAAAGGCCACGGCCGCCGCGGCGAGAATGACCAGGAAACCCCGCACGAGCAGGCCGGCGATGCTCCGGTTCGTCGGCCAGTAGGGTCTGAGGGGATCGATCATGGACGGCTTAGATGAAATAGAGGGTGGAGAGGATGAAGATCCAGACGAAGTCCACGAAGTGCCAGTAGAGGGCCACGCTCTCGAGTCGCTTCTCGTCGTTCTGGGTCCCCGAAAGCAGGAGCCACGACATGAGCGCAAGACCGAGGAGCACATGAAGGCCGTGAAGCCCGGTGGCCAGGAAGAAGATCTGCATGAACGTGGCCGCGCCCCACGGGTTCGAGACGAGGGGCAGGCCTTCCACCTGGGTCAGCGCTCTCGCCGCTCCTGAGACCTCCCACCATTCGTAGACCTGAATGCCCAGGAACACGCAGCCGGCGACCAGAGTTCCCATCAACCATCGGCGGCAGAATTCCCGATTTCCCCGGCGGAGCGCGTCGAGGGATTCGTTCAGCGTCGCCGACGAAGCGATGAGGATGAGCGTGGCGATCACGACCGGGCCCAGGGCCATGGCCTCTCCCGGCCGGGGCCAGGGAGCGATCCCGCCGAAGCGAAGGAAAAGGCCAGCGGCCAGGATGGACCCGAAGAGGAAACCCTCATTGATCAGAAACGCCCAGACCGCGAGCCGATGCGCGGGCCAGCGCGCGATCGGGACGGTGCGGGAGGGAATGGTGGCGGTCATCGGGGGAGGAAGAGCAGGGCGAGGATGAAGACGAGGAGAGCGGTGAGGAAATGCGTCACGAGCCGGGCGAGAGCGATCTCGGACGATCCTCCCGAAGCGGCTCGCAGGAGGCGTGCCGCGAAGGCGGTTCCGAGGATCGCATGGAGGACATGAACGCCGAGAAGCAGCGCGATAAAGGCATCATGGGGGCGGGACAGGCCGTTCTCACCGGAGACGAGCGAACCGAGCACGAAAAGAGCGACTGCCAGATACAGACTGCTCGAAAGGCCGAGGATCGCGAAACCGGCCCTCTGCCGCCAAGCGTAGGAGCGCGCGGCGATCTCCATCCCCGCCGAAGCGGCCAGGCCAAATCCGAGCAGGATCCACGGCCACGCGGCGGAGGCGGCGGGGCGCCAGTCTTCGAACGAGCGGCGCACGAGCAGGGCGCTCGCCAGGGACGCGAACAACATCATCGTGGCGGAGAGGGCCGCCACCACAGCCACGCGGAGCGCGGACGCCTCCGCGTGCGACCGGGACGGGGAGGCGAGCGCCACGGTTCTCATCGCTCCACCGCCGCACTCATTGACCCCGGTTCAGCCGAACCCTCGGGTTCGCTCTCCGTCCATTCGAGAGACGCGGCGCTCCAGGGATTGACGCCCGCGCGTGAGCCGCCGCGCAGGCTCGTAAAGAAGTTCCAGAAGAACAGGAGTTGCGATACCGCGAGGGCAATCGCGGCCCAGGTGATGAAGCCGTTCATCGCGGCGAGCGGTTTCAGGTACTCGTACTGGTAGGGATCGTAGACCCGTCGGATCTGGCCCTCGAGACCCGCCATATGCATGGGAAAGAACGTCGCGTAATAGAAGACAAACGTGGCGAGGAAATGCGCGATGCCAAGCCGCTCGCTCATCATCCGTCCGAAGAACAGCGGGAACCAGTAGTGCACGCCCGCGAACACGCCGAAGAGCGCCGCTCCTGCCATGATGATGTGGAAGTGCGCGACCACGAACGCGGTGTCGTGAAGTTGGATATCGACCTGGGTCTGGCCGAGCCAGATCCCGGAGAGCCCGCCGGTCACGAAAAGCGAGAAGATGCCGAGCGCCCAGAGCATCGGTGTGGTGAGGCGCAGGGGGCGGTTCCACAGCGAGGCGATCCAGTTGAACACTTTGATCCCGGACGGAACCGCGATGAGCGTGGTCGTCACCGCGAAGGCGGATCCGAGGAACGGGCTCATCCCCGAGACGAACATGTGGTGGCCCCACACGAGGAAGCTCGTGCCCGAGATGAGCGCCATCGCGACGACCATCGACTTGTAGCCAAAGACCCGCCGCCCGGTGAAGACCGTGAACATGTCCGAGGTGATCCCGAGCGAGGGAAGCATCAGGATGTAGACCTCGGGGTGCCCGAGGAACCAGAACAGGTGCTGCCAGAGGATGGGTGAACCCCCGCCGCCGGGAATGACGTCGCCGGAAAGAACGACGCCCGCAGGAAGGAAGAAGCTGGTGCCGGCGTGGCGGTCGAACAGAAGCATGATCGCGGCCGCGGTGAGGGAGGGAAACGCGAGAAGGCCGAGGATCGCGACAAAGAGCATCGACCAGGTGAAAAGCGGCAGGTCGAGCATCGAGAGTCCGGGCCGGCGCATGGCCAGAATGGTGGCGAGGAAATTGAGCCCGCCCAGGGTGAAGCTCACGATGAAAAGGGCCATGGCCACGAGCCACAGGTCCTGTCCGAGGTTCGAGCCGGGAATCGCGGCCTTGAGGGCCGAAAGCGGCGGATACGCCGTCCAGCCGGAGGCCGCGGGACCGGACGGAACGTAGAACGACGCCAGGATCACGATCGACGAAATCGCGTAGATCCAGTACGAGAGCGCGTTGAGCCTCGGGAACGCCATATCCCGAGCGCCGACCTGAAGGGGAATGAGGTAGTTCCCGAAGCCGCCGATGAGCGCTGCCGAGAGGACGAAAAAGATCATGATCGTGCCGTGCATCGTGAAGAGCGCGGCATAGAACTCCGGCTTCATGATGCCGGAATCGAAACCCGCGGGCAGGATCACCGCGATCCAGCTGTAGTCATGGTCGGGCCACGCGATCTGAATTCGAATCAGCAGGGCCAGGAGGCCGCCCACGATCGCCATGGCCATCGCGGTGAAGAGGTACTGGAGCCCGATCACGCGGTGGTCGAGCGAGAAGATGCGACTCACTCCGTGACCTCCTTGATCTTCGCCAGCCACTCACCCCGGGGGACAACTTCGACCGCGCCGCGCATCCGGTAGTGCCCGAGACCGCAATGTTCGGCGCACGCAATCTCGAACATCCCGGTCGCGGTGGGCGTGAAGGAGAACTCCGTGGCCAGACCCGGCATCGCGTCACGCTTCACTCGAAACGACGCGACGAAAAAACTATGGATGACATCCATCGACCGGAGCCGGATGACGACTTCCCGGCCCTCGGGAAGGATGAGAAGGCTCTGCGGCATCACGATGTCGTCCTCGGCCGCGGGATCGCGCTTGTCGAGGCCGATGAAGTTGAGCTCCGCCTGGTCGACGAGTTTGGGATCGGTCCGGCCGAAGATGCCGTCTTCGCCGGGAAAACGGAAGTTCCACGCGAACTGCTGAGCCACGACCTCGACCACGAGCGGTTCTTCCGGGCCGGTCTCTCGTGAGCCGAGGGCACGGGCGTCGATCTCCGAATTGATCAGCAAGCCGATCAGTACGGCCGCGGTCAGGACGGTCCACAAGACCTCGATGCGCATGTTCTCGCGCGGAATCCTCGCCTCGCGCGGCCGGCGCACGAGGATGAGGACGAGGGCAAGATGGGCACCCAGAAACACCACGCCGGAGATGATGAGGTTCAGGGAAATCGCGACATCGATCCGGCCGCGATTCGCGGCAAGAGGAGGCAGGACGGAGGTGGCGATCGCGTACCCCGACCAGACGACGAACACGAGGGTCAGGAAGGCGAAAACGGCGGCGAGCCGGCCCCCGTTTCCTGGAGATTCAAGCATGAACCCCCAGAGTCTATTGCCCGGGGCACGGGTATGCTGCGCCTCGACCATGAGCGCATGCGCCAACTGCCATAACGACGTGCCGAAGGGGTCTGCTTCCTGCCCGCGGTGCGGCTCGGAGATGCCGAAGGGCTTCTTCGCCTCTTTGCTGGGTGGAATCTTCGGAACGCGAAGCGCGCCGGCTGAGCCGAGCGCCTCCGCGCCTCAGGTATCGCCGGCCGAGGCAGCGGCCTCACCGCGCGGGGAAGGCTCAACGGGGCCCTTCGCCTTCGAAGTGGAGGACCTCTTCACGATCACGGGGCGCGGCACGGTCGCCACCGGACGGATCTCGCGCGGAAGCATCTCGGTCGGGGACGAGGTTTCGTTCCTTTCACCCAAGGGCGATCGCGTCAAGCTGCGGGTGTCCGGCATCGAGGCGTTTCGGAAGATCGTGCAGGTCGCGAACGAAGGCGAGACGGTGGGCCTGCTGTTCGGCAAGACCGTGTCCAAAGACGTCCTCGTGCGTGGCGTGATCCTCGAACGCGCCTGATCGCGAAGCGGTCAGATGTCGGCTCGTTCGAGCCGGCGGCTCGCCCAAAAGGCGGGAAGGGCCATCCAGGCAGCCAGGGACAGGACGATCAGCAGCGCGGCGCCCATCGGCCCGTGGGTGAAACGAAGCAGGGCGAGAGAAGCCGCGCCGAAAGCACCCGTGCCTTCCACGAGAAGCAAAGCGCCCGTGCGCAACGCGCCGATGGGATTCACCAGGCTCGCCAGGATGAGGACGCGCGACGCCGCACCCGAGGACAGCACACTCGCAAGGCCCAGGGCGGCCAGGTCGACGATCACTTCGCAGACGAGCCAGAGCACGAGGGCGATGGCCAGGGCGCGGGTCCGCCGGCGCCCGAAAGCGTCCGCGGAAAGGAGTGCCGCGAGTGCCAGAAAGACCGCGGTGGCCACGAGCGAGACGCCGAACACGATCAGGAAGTCGATCACACCTTCGCCACCCGACTGCGTGTAGACGAGCAGGCCAGCGAGCCCGAAGCCGAACGACTGCGCGAGAGTCAGGGCGGCAAACAGTCCGAGCAGGCGTCCTCCGAGGATGGTCCGACGAGACACGGGCAGCGCAAAGACCATCTCGGCCGCGCCGCGTTCGAGGGAGAGGGACAAGACACCGAGCATCAGGCTGATCAAAGGCACGATGAGCACCACCAGATGCACGAGCGAGGCCGAGGTCCGGGAGAAGTCCTGCACGCCGTGGCCGCCCGAGATCACATAGCCCGCCCCCGCCACGCCGCAGGCGAGAATCGCGAAGACGACCGCGAAAATCTGCGTCCACCGCGAGCGCAGGGCGATCTTCAGTTCCTCCGCGGCGAAAAGACGCAGGTTCATGACCGCTCTCCCGAAGGCGGACCGGAAGGACCGAAGATCTCCTCGGGATTCACCGGGCTTCCGCCCCGCGCGTCTGGATCTTGGTCCCGGGATGCGGCGTTGGCATGGGCGACCAGCTTGTGATTCATGGGTGTCGTGAGGTTCGGCACGCGCGTGTAGATCGCGCGGTCCGCCCGGATCCAGTCACCGGTCCGGTGATCGGCGACCCAGGCCACCGCGGTGCGACCCTTGATCTGCCCCGAGCGGACGAACTCGCCCAGACAACCCGGATCATCGAAGAAGAAAGGCAGTTCGCCCTGCATCGTGACCTGGCCCGCGAAGTGGATGTCGGAAACGGGCATCCGGCACAGCCCGCAGATGTCCTGGCCTTTGACCAGGGTCTCCGGCTCGAGGCCGGTGCAAGCCGCGAAAGACGCGGCGAAAAGCAGGGCCACGGGGAGCCTCACCGCGACCCTCCCGCCTGCGGGGCCACCATCTCGCGATAGAGATCATCGAGTCGTCCGTCTTCTGCGACCAGATCGAGGATGGTGTGGTTCCGCGCCAGGATCAGTTCGATGATGCGCGGCCGCGCGCTCGCCGGTCCCCGGACCACCAGTTCGCCCTGATCGAGGGTGATGTCCGGCGTCACCATCCGGAGGCCCTCGAGGGTCAAGGGGTCGAGGGTCGGCACGCGGAGCCGCATGCTTCCGCGCGCGGAGAGCCGGGCTCTCATCTCGCGGCTCTTGATGTCCGCGACGAGAACGCCGTCCACCAGGATGGCGAAGCGGTCCGCCAGTTTCTCGGCGTCGCCCATCTGGTGGGACGTGAAGAGCACGGCACGCCCATCGGTGCGGGCCTTCGCGATGACCCGATAGAACGACTCGAGTCCATCAGGGTCGAGGGCGGCGGTCGGCTCGTCGAGCAGGAAGACCGGCGCCTCGGGCAGCAAGGCCACAGCGAGGCCGAGCCTCTGAAGCATCCCGCCCGAATAGGTGGAAACGGCGCGCACCACCGCCCCGTTCAGGGAGGCCACGCCAAGAGCGGCGGTGGCTCGCACCGGATCGACCCCGCGAATCTGACGGTGAAAGTTCAGCACCTCGGCCCCGGAGAGCGATTCCTGGAAGGCGACGCGCTGAGGCAGGAAGGAGAGGCAGCGGCGCGCTTCGGGTTCACTCGATGGTCGACCGGGGTTCCCGACCAGAACCACGCCGCGGGTCGGCTTCACAAGGCCGGCCGCGGCCTTGAGTGAGGTCGTCTTCCCTGAACCATTCGGTCCAAGCAGCGCCACCACCTCACCCGGACCCACCTTCAGGTCGAGCCCGGCCACCGCCCGGTGCGAGCCATAGTTCTTTCCGAAACCACGGAACTCGATCACTGCAGGCCTCCCGGCCGCTGGCCGAAATGAAAGCCGGCGATGGCCATGAGGAGCAGGCCGGCGGAGAGCACGCTGCCCGCGACGCTCGCGGGGCCTGCGAGGCGCCTGGCCATGGGCACCGCGGAAAGGAGCGGCGCTC
>CAZBTT010000135.1:0-10759 GCA_964494295.1 uncultured Acidobacteriota bacterium | reverse complement strand
GCATCATGGTCCAGAGGTCGGCGTGGGAGGCCGCGATCATCCCCACGAACATCGGGGCGGAAAGCCAGAGGTTGATGCGGGAGAAGAGCAGGGCCTTCTTGGGCACGTCGGCGGGGGCGGGCGGGTTCGCGCCGAGCAGACCGCCGAGAATCTGCTGCTGCGCCGGCCAGATCACGAACCAGACGTTGAACCACATCACGGAACCCAGAAGCCCGCCGACGAGCATCCACAAGCCGCGGCGTGAGAATCCACCGTCCGCGTCCCAGAGGTTCCCGCCCATGAGGTACGTGATGGCGAAGAGGAACCAGCCGATGAGGAACGTCCACATGGCGCCCCAGCGGAACCACCACAGCGCCCGGAGGAGCAGGGCCGGGTTGACCTTGGGCTTCAACTCCTTGTCGAGAACGCCCTGAAACGGCACGTTCACGAAGTTGAAGAAGTACAGATGTCCGATCCAGATCACACCGGCGAAGATGTGGAACCAGCGAAGGACGAGCTGGATGAAGGCGGACATTTCGGGGCTGTGCATCGTGGGTTCTCCAGAAAAGGGTTCGAAGTGGGATCATAGTGGGGGAAAGATGCCCCCAGTAAAAAACCCGGGCCGCAAGGCCGAATTCAAGTCGCCCTCTGGCCTCCCCCGACCCGCCACCGCTCCACCACCTTCCCGCGATCTTCCCCCCCCCGGCGCCTATCCGTTCACCCGCGGCGTCCACCAGGGAGGTTATCGCTCCCGGTTCTGGACCATGCGCCAGTACGCGGGCTTCGGCACGGCGCGCGAATCGAACGAGCGGTACCGGTATCTGCTCGCGCAGGGAACCATGGGCCTCTCGGTCGCCTTCGACCTTCCCACCCGGATCGGATACGACTCCGACGACCCGCAGGCCATGGGCGAGGTGGGCCGCGTCGGTGTCGCCATCGATTCGCTGGAGGACATGGAAACACTCTTCGACTCGGTGCCCCTCGACAAAGTGTCGACGTCGATGACCATCAACTCGACGGCCTCGATCCTGCTGGGTCTTTACATCGCGGTCGCCCGCCGTCGCGGGATTCCCGAAGAGGCGCTTTCCGGGACGGTGCAAAACGACATCCTGAAGGAGTACGTCGCGCGCGGCACCTATATCTACCCACCCAAACCCTCGCTGCGCCTCGTGACCGACCTCTTCGCTTACTGCCATGAGCGTGTGCCGAAGTGGAACACGATCTCGATCTCCGGATATCACATCCGCGAAGCCGGCGCGACCGCGCCCCAGGAACTCGCTTTCACGTTCGCTCATGCCCTTGAATACGTCCGCGCCGCGAAAGAGAAAGGGCTCGATCCGAACGTCTTCGGAGAACGGCTGTCCTTCTTCTTCGCCTGTCACTCGGATTTCGTCGAAGAAGTCGCGAAGTTCCGCGCCGCGCGAAGGTTGTGGGCCACGCTGATGAAGGAGCGCTTCGGCGTCACCAACCCGAAGGCCCAACATCTTCGATTCCACGTTCAGACCGGAGGCGTGACTCTCACCGCCCAGCAACCGGAGAACAACATCGTCCGGGTCACCGTTCAAGCCCTCGCCGCGGTGCTGGGCGGCTGCCAGAGCCTGCACACGAACTCCATGGACGAAGCGCTCGCCCTGCCCACTCAGGCCGCGGCGAAACTGGCCTTGCGCACGCAACAGGTGATCGCGCACGAGACCGGCGTCGCCGACATGGTGGATCCGCTCGGCGGTTCGTTCGCGGTGGAGGCCGCCACCGACGACATCGAAGCGGAGGCGCTGCGGCTGCTCGACGGCATCGAATCGAAGGGCGGCGCCTTGAAGGCCATCGAGCGGGGCGAGATCCAGCGGGAGATCGAGGAGTCGGCGTACCGGTTTCAGCGCGGGCTGGAAATGAAGGACACCATCATCGTGGGCGTCAATCAGTTCCAGGAGGAGGACGAAGCGCCCCGCACCGATCTCCTGCGCGTCGACCCCGACCTTGAGCGCGACCAGGTGGAACGTCTGCGGGCGCTCCGGGCGCGCCGCGATGCCGCAGCGTGGTCGAGGACTCTTCAGACCCTCGAAAACGCGGCGAAGACCGACTCCAACGTTGTGCCCCCGATCATCGACGCGGTGCTTGCCTGGGCCACGGTCGGCGAGATCGCGACCTGTCTTCGGGGCGTGTTCGGCGAACACCGCGACGCGGTGTGAAACCTGCCCGCGTTTTGGAGCCCCGGGCTGCGCTCCGGCGTCTCTTCTTCGGCATGCGGCCGGAGGAGGCGATCGGCGTCTTGTTCCTGCTCCCCACTACCTGGATCACGGGGATCGCCCACTACTTCGCCCCGGAGTCCGGGGCGATCGGGCCGAAGTTCGCGGGCGGGGTCCTGCGCATCGGCGTCGCCCTGGTGTGCGGCGCGATCCTCGTACTCGCCGTCCGCCGCAGGCCTCAACCCGGCTCGGCTCTCTTCATCCTCCGGGAGATGCTGCCCTTCCTCCTCTGCGTCTTGATCTACACCAATCTCCACGACACGATCGGTTTCGTCAATCCAAACGACATTCACGATCACCTGCTGGCCATAGACGTCTGGCTGTTCGGAGTCGAACCCTGCCTTTGGGTGGAGCAGTTCTACTCCCGGGAACGCACGGAGATCTTCCAGCTCTTCTACATGAGCTTCGCAGTGCTGGCGCCAGCCGTCCCGCTCGTCTTGCTGTTCCAGAATCGCCTCGCCGAGTTCCGTCGCGCCGCACTTTCGATCATCGTGTGCTTCTACCTCGGCTACGGGCTCTACCTGATTCTGCCCGCGGCCCCTCCCCGCATCGTCCTCGCGAGTCAGTTCACGAAGAATTTCGGAGGGGACCCCATCCGTGACCTGGTCCGGGGACCGACCTGGCCGTGGGAGGCCGAGGCGGCGATCCAGACTCCCGCCAACTCAGGAGGGATCGCGTCGATGGCCGCCGAGAGCACGCTCTCGCTCCTTCCCACCGATTCGCGGGCGGCGTTTCCGTCCCTGCATGCGGCGGTGTCGCTGCTGGCGCTCGGCCTCGCGTGGCGCTTCACGCGCCGGTTGTTCTTCCTCCTCCTGCCGCTCTCCCTCGGACTCTGGGCCTCCACGATCTACTTGCGGCACCACTTCGTTGTGGATCTGATCGCGGGCTTCGCGCTTGCCCCTTTGGCGTACGTGCTCACTCCCCGCCTTGAAGCCTGGTGGGCGAGGAAGCGGGCGGAAAGCCAGAAAAAAGCGGGCTCCGAAGAGCCCGCTTGAAGGCGCGATTCGCTTACTTGCCGGCCGCGATCTCGGTCGAGAAGCTCTTGTCGCCCCACGCCAGGGTCAACGTGGCCCCAGCACCCTTGGGCGTGAGGGTGATGGCGAAAGGATCCACGGGAGACGCGGTCTTGGCGGAGGTGAGCGCCACGCGCGCAATTTCGTCCTTGGCGATTTCCTTGCCATAGTCGTTAACGGGCCAGGGCTCGTTGGCCATCGCCGCGGACGCCCCGGGGAAGACCGACTTCAGGGGCACACCGAGATTCTTGTTCACAGCGAGCGAATAGGTCCCGTCCTTGCCCACCGGCACGTAGAGCGAGTACTTGCCCGCGGGAATCGACTTGCCGCCGATCGTGATCGGGCCTTCGGTCGTGATGGTGGTGACCTGGTCGCGCCCGGCACGCCAGACGCCATCCGCGGGCAGGCCCTTCATCAACTCATCGAGGGTGCGGGTTCCGAGCTTGGCCTGGCCATAGTCGATGGTCACGGCCTTGCCGGAAATGGTGGCCGAGGCCTTGCCGCGCGGCGGCATCTGCGCGGTGGCGAGGCTCGCCACGGTGAGGGTCAAAGCCAGTGCAGTCAGTTTCTTCATACGAGTCAGATATCTCCAGTCGGTGTGATCATGGGTCACGCGGACCGGCGCACACCGCAAACGCCGTTCCGCTTCGAATCTTCTCCCGACGCGCCGGTTGAGCGCGAAGGACGCGCGTTCAACAAATTGAACGGCTACGTCTCAGGCCTTGTCGAGCGCGGTCTTCACCAGATCGTTGACGATCTTCGGATTCGCGCGGCCGCCGGTCTTTTTCATGACCTGGCCCACAAACCATCCGAGTGTGTTGGTACGGCCCTTCTTGTAGGTCGCGACCTGCTCCGCGGAACTCGCGATCACTTCGAGAATCGCCGCTTCGATCGCGCCCGTGTCGGAAACCTGTAAGAGCCCTTCGCGTTCGACGATTGTCGCGGGTGATTCGCCCGACGTCCACATGCGGGCGAACACATCCTTCGCGGTCTTGCCGTTGATGGCGCCGCTGTCGATCATGCGGATCAGTTCGGCGAGGGAAGCGGGCTTGATCGGCCAGTTCGAGTAAGACACCTCGCCGTCCTCGCTCTTCTGGCCCTTCATCTCTCGCATGACTTCGGTCATGACCCAGTTCGACGCGGCTTTCCCGTTGCCGCAACCCCTCGCCACTTCTTCGAAGAAGTCCGCAACTTCCCGGGTGAGAGTGAGCACCTGGGCGTCGTAGTGCGGGATGCCGTATTCGCTCACGAAGCGGGCGCGCTTCGCAGAGGGCAACTCAGGCAGAGCCTCGAGCGTCTCCGCTCTCCATTCGGCCGAGATCACGAGCGGTGGAAGATCGGGCTCCGGGAAGTAACGGTAGTCATGGGCGTCTTCCTTCGAACGCATCGAGGCGGTTTCGTCCTTGTCGGCGCGATAAAGACGTGTTTCCTGAACGACCTTGTGCCCGGCCTCCACGAGCCCCACCTGGCGCTCGTACTCGTACTCGATCGCGCGCGACACGTTGCGGAACGAGTTGAGGTTCTTGATCTCTGCGCGTGTCCCGAATTCAGCGGCGCCGCGAGGTCGCACCGAAACGTTGGCATCGCAGCGCAAAGACCCCTCCTCCATGTTGCAGTCGGAGACGCCGGCATAGACCAGAATCGCCTTCAGCGCGGTGAGGTAAGCATGCGCTTCGGAGGCCGACCGCATGTCGGGTTTGCTCACGATCTCGATGAGCGGCGAACCGCTGCGGTTCAGATCGACGCCGCTCTGGTCTTTCGACCAGGGGTAGCCCTCATGGAGCAGTTTCCCCGCGTCCTCTTCCATGTGGATTCGCTCGAGCCTGACCGTCTTCGCGGTTCCGTCGGCTTCCAGGGCCTCGACCTTGCCTTCGGTGGCGTAGGGGCGGTCGTACTGCGAAATCTGATAGCCCTTGGGGAGGTCCGGGTAGAAGTAGTTCTTTCGCGAGAAGATCGAGGTTTCGTGAACCGTGCAGTTCGTGGCGAGCGCCGCGCGCAGGGCGAGCGACACCGCTTCGCGGCTGATCACGGGCAAGGCGCCCGGCAAGCCCAGGCAGACCGGGCAGACGTTGGTGTTCGGGGCGTCGCCGAAGTTGTTGGGACACGAGCAGAAGAGCTTGGTGCGGGTCTTCATCTGGCAATGGACTTCGAGCCCGATCACCATCTCGTACTTGTTTCTGAGCGTTTCTTGCAGCATTCGTAGCCTTTTAGTGTATCAACGGGGGTCGCCCGGGAGCCCCGGGGTCCTTGGGACGGGAGTTTTTCTGAGACGGTTCTCGCAAATCATCAAGAGGGGGGCGCTGATCTCCCTCATCGGCGCGCTGCTCCTCGGGGGTTTTATCCTCCTCGGCCTTCCTTCGAGGTCCACGGTGCGAGATCTGGCCCGCGCCATCCCGGCGGAAACATCGGTCATGCGGCAGAGGGACGGCGAGGCCCGCGATGCAGGCCGCAAACCGCGCCGCCTTCAGACCACGGTCTCGCTGCGCGCGATCTCGAAAAACCTGATTCATGCCGTGCTCGCGGCCGAGGATCCGAACTTCTTCGGCCACGAGGGCATCGACTGGGACGCGGTCAAGGAGTCGATAGAGACCAACATCGAGAAGGGGCGTTACGCCCGGGGCGGCAGCACGATCACCCAGCAACTCGCGAAGAACCTCTTCTTCACCACACACAAGAGCCTGATCCGCAAGGTCCGGGAGGCCATCGTGGTTTCGTGGATGGAGCACGATCTGCCCAAGAAGAGGATCATCGAGATCTACTTGAACGTTATCGAATGGGGCGACGGCGTCTACGGCTGCGAGGCCGCGGCAAGGAGGTACTACCGAACAAGCTGCGCGTCGCTCGATACCGATCAGGCCGCGGGCCTCGCCGCCATGATTCCCTCCCCGCGGCGGATCAACCCGCGAATCAACCCGGGCCTGCACGCTCGCGCCGTGCGCAAGGTGCTTCGGCAGATGCGCTGGGCCGGCTACTTGAAACGCGACATCCGCGACATGGGCAAGGAGCCCGACAAGATCGTCCTCGACGAGGACGGTCCGGAGCCACGGGACGAGGATGACCCCACACCTTCCCCCACGCCGTCGCCGTCGCCAACACCCGACGGGACTTTGGGCGGATGAGCCCGCGACTCTGCCTTTCCGCATCAAACATGATCGAATTTCAACCGTGAGCGCGCCGCTTGAAGACGCCGATGTGGAGACCGCGTCCGCGGACTATGCGAAACGCTTCGATTCGCCGGTCGGCGCGTGGATGCTCGCGACCCAGGCGGGCATCACGCTCGATCTGTTGGGCGACCTGCCGTCCGCGAGTGTGCTCGACGTGGGTGGCGGCCACGGCCAGGTTGCTCAAGTCCTTGCCGAGCGCGGCCACGCGGTGAGCGTCCTCGGCTCTGACCAAAATGCGGTCGCGGCAACCCTGCGGCCGGTGATCGACGCCGGCCGGTTGAGGTTTCTGAGTGGGAATCTACGAAATCCTCCCGTGGATCCGAGGTCCTTCGATGTCGTGGTGAGTTATCGCCTTCTCGCTCACGCCCACGATCTCGCCGGTCTCATCGCGGGTCTCACGAGATCCGCCCGCAAAGCCGTCATAGTGGACTATGCGACGACCCGCAGTTTCAACGCGGGAGCGGACCTGCTCTTCGCCGCCAAAAAGCAGGTCGAACGGAACACTCGACCGTTCCTGGTTCAACGCGACGCCGATATCGCAGCCCTCTTCCACCAAAACGGTTTCGACCGCCGAGCACGGCGGCCGCAGTTCTTCTGGCCCATGGCCCTGCACCGTGGACTCAAGTCGCCCGCCCTTTCGCGAGCGCTCGAAGGCGTCGCCTCGATCCTGGGGCTTCGGACTCTTCTGGGATCGCCCGTGATCGCGAGGTTCGATCGTGTCTGAGCCCTGGGCCCTGAGGCTGTTCCGCAAGTCTCCGCTCAAACGCGACAAGGTCGAGGCTCTGCTTTCGGTCCTGGGTGACGTCAAGGGAAAACGCTGCCTGGATCTGGGGTCGGACAATGGCGTGGTCAGCCTCCTGCTTCGTCAACAAGGCGGGACATGGGCCTCGGGAGATCTCACGCCCGAAACCGTCGAGGCGATCCGGAGCCTGGTTGAAACGGACGTGCATCTCGTCGAAGAAACGAAGTTGCCGTTTGGCGACCGGGAGTTCGACGTGGTGGTCGTCGCGGACATGATCGAGCACGTGGGCAACGAGGCGGCGTTTGTGTCGGAGGTCGCGCGGGTGCTCAAGCCGGGTGGACGGTTGATCGTCAACACGCCCCACGCACGGGAGACCGCCCTGCGGCGAGTCCGCCTCGGTCTCGGCCAGACCGACCTCAAGCACGGCCACCTGCGCCCCGGATACACGCGGGAATCGCTCGGTGCGCTGCTGCGCGAGGCGTTCGTGGTCGGCGAGTCGAAGACTTATACGAAAGCCTTCTCCGAAACGGTGGACACGGTCATGCAGTGGGGCCTCGAGTCCCTGGGGAAAAAGGGTTCGAAGAAAGGCGTGGTGGTGACAGGCGGAGACCTGAATCGGCACGCGAAGATGTTCAAGGCCTACAGCCTCGTGTTTCCGTTCGTCTGGGGATTTTCGCGGCTCGACCGTCTTCTTCCGCTGAACGACGGCTATCGTCTGCTGATGGTGGCGACAAAGAGGGCGGCATGAGCGACACGAAAGATCTCTCCTTGAAGATGGCGACCGAGCAGGATGTTCCGATCATCCTGAGCTTCATCAAGGCTCTCGCCGAATACGAGCGGCTCGCCGACGCGGTGATCGCAACGGAGGAGGGTCTTCGGCAGACGTTGTTCGGTCCGAAGCCGTACGCGGAGTGCGTGATCGCACGGTGGCAGGGGCAGCCCGCGGGTTTCGCCCTCTTCTTCCACAACTACTCCACGTTTCTCGGCCGGCCCGGGATCTACCTGGAGGATCTCTTCGTGAAGCCGGAACTCCGCGGCCAGGGTGTCGGGCGGGCTCTCCTCCAGTTCCTCGCCCGGCTCACCCAGGAGAGAAAGTGCGGCCGCCTCGAGTGGTCCGTCCTGGACTGGAACGACCCGGCTATCGGCTTCTACAAGTCGATCGGGGCCCTCCCTCTCGACGAGTGGACCATCTTCCGGCTCAAAGATGAAGCCCTCTCCCGCCTCGCGGGCCAGTAGGGAAGCGTTACCGCCCCGACTTCCGCTCCGCCTTGTCTTCGTACATCCGCTTGTCCGCGAGCCGGATCAGCTCGGGTTTGGTGCGCGCTTCGTCGGGATAGGTCGCGAGGCCGATGGACGCGCCGATCTTCGCGTTGATCCCCTCTTCCTGGAGGAACGTGTGCCCCTCGATCAACTCACGGAACTTTTCGCCGAGGAGTTTCGCGGCCTCGCCGTCGGTCTGGGGCAGGATGATCACGAACTCGTCCCCGCCATAGCGCGCCGGGTAGTCGGTTTCGCGCACCGCGGTGCGCAGCAGGAAGCCCACTTCGCGCAGCGCATGCGACCCGCGGAGGTGGCCATGGACGTCGTTGATCGGCTTGAAGTGATCGAGGTCGATGAAAGCGATCGACACCTGGCTCTTGTACCGGTCGGAGAACTTGAGCTCGCGCTCCAGCATCTGGTGGAAGAAGCGATGGTTGAAAAGAGGCGTCACCTCGTCGGTGATCGAAAGGTCGCGCATGCGCTGCATCAGGTGCACGTTGTCGAAGGCGAGGGCCAGATGAGAGATGAGGGGCTGCAGGCGCAACAGGGTCTCGGTCTCGAATCCGTCGGCCTCCTTGGATCCGAGCGCCACCACACCCAGGGACTTGCCCCGCGCAACGAGCGGAAGCACGACGTAGGAGCGGATGCCGTCCTCGAGCAGCTTCATGTCCTCGATGAAACGATGCGAGTGGAGGATGTCCTTCTGGAGGACAGGCTTGCCCTCGAGAATCGCATGGCCGAGGCCGCTGCCGACGAGCGGCACCACAGCACTCATCCCCCAGGTTTCCTCGGCGGGATAGGTCACAAGCTCGACATAGTCGCCGCCTTCGTTGACGAAACCGCAGGCCAGCCGATCGAAGTCGAAAAGGCCCCGCATCTCCTCGGCGAAGGGCTCGACCACGGCCGCCAGATCCGAGCCCGAGGTCAAGGCGGTGGTGAGCCGGTTGAGCCGCTCCAGGCGATGAGCCGCGGAGCGCATCTCGGCGTATCTGCGGCTCGCGTCGAGGCCCGAACCGATGAGGCGGCCCAGCGCCGACAAGAAGGGCTGCGGAGGGCGTGCGGGCTCGGCCACCGAAAAGGCCAGGACGCCGAAGATTTCCTCGAGCCCCATCAGAGGGGTCGCGGCAAGCCACCCGTCCCCATGACTCTCCGCTACGGCCTGCCCCGTCTCGAGGCACAACCGCGCGAGGGTGAAGTGCGCGAGCCGAGTGGCCTCATCGAGGCTGCCGTATTCGGCCACGGCAGTGAGACCGGCGGCGCCCTGAAGTAAGCCCACGCCCTGAGCAGCCTGGGAGGATTCCACAAGGGTTTTGAGACAACGGGTCAGGTTGTCGGCCTCATCCCGATCGGCGGAGAGGTTCTGGGCGACCGATCCCAGCACTTCGAAGAAGGTGGGCGGCGGGGTGAATGGATCGACGGAAGACATGTTTTTGGGGGGTGAAGTCTCGATCTTATCGCCCCCGATGGCCGGTCAAGGCGCGCCCTCGCCGAACGCCCCTTCGATCAGCCGGCCCCGCACGGCGTCCTCCCGGTTCAAAGCCATTTCCGTCTCCTGGACCAGGAGGATCCGTTCCTTCAGACTGCCCGACAACGGCGCCGCCCTGGGAAGGGCGGTGGTCGCCGAAATCGAACTCGTGGGCGGGTGCGTAAACGCTCCGGCCAACCGGTCGATCGCCGCTTCTGCGGTTGCGCGCGCCGTCGTGTACTTGGCGGTCAGAATGGAAAGGATCCGCGGGTCGGCATGGCCGATGAGCCGCGACCGATAGATCGGTTCGCCATCGCTCGCGCCGGGAACGTGTCCGCTTTGCAGGGCCTTGATGTCGCCCTCCTGGATCCCCGCCCACGGGAACGCGCGCCGACCGGCCTCGAGGAGATCGCGAACCAGTTCGCTCAGATCCCTTCGTCCGTCGTCATAGACCGTGCCGAGCATCGTTCGGCCGAGCCAGGGAACGAGGAAGAGGAATCGACCCCGATCTCGGGCTCCAAGGGCTATCCGGGGCGTGAGATCGCGGCCGAGCACGACGTTGACGCCGCGTATCAACCCGGGCGATCCGCAGGTTTCACCCACCAGTTTCGCGACGGCTTCGAGGCCGGCCCCGGCGGCGTTCACCACGGCGCGGGACCGAATGGAGAACTCCGTTCCCTCGGCCAGATCCACTGCCTTGAACTCGAACCCACGGGAGGTGCGCTCACCGCCAAGAACGCGGCAGTGATTGAGCGCCAGAGCACCCGCCTCGGTGGCCGCGTGGAGGAGGCCGACCAGAAGCCGTTCGGTGTGGGTGATCTGGGCATCGTGCCAGACGAAGGCGCCTCCGGAGACCGGGATCGACCCGCGGACCATCGCGGCCCCGGCCCGGC
>CAZBTT010000134.1:0-10765 GCA_964494295.1 uncultured Acidobacteriota bacterium | reverse complement strand
CCATACGTCGTGACCGTCTGGCCGTCCTTGGGACCATCACGTCGTTCCCCGGCGGCAGAACCCGGTTCGAGAGGAGTGGTCCAATAGCCGGCCGGCCCAACAACTGGTTGCAACTGACAAAGGCCGCAAGGTGTGCCCCCTCTGCCTTCCGCTCATGGGGCAGTCGTTGAGGGCGGCCTTTGCAGCTGAACCCGGGTGTTGGGCAGGCCTGTAGATGTTCGAGCGGAAGCTGCCGGAAGCATATCGGCACAGAGCAGCCTCGCTCGAAGCGTGGACGGACCTCGGCTATGCCAGGAACCCGGCTGACAACGTTCTCCTTGCGCTGGCAGTGGCGTTTGACTGGAAGGTGGAGGACGCCTATCGACTTCGACCCGAAGACAAGCTCTGGGAAATCTACCGTCACTACTACCCTCAAAAAGGTTGGCTCGCCGGTTGGCCCGACGAACTAGAACTTGAGGGTCTGTCGCGAGACCTCGAGGATCTGATTGACCCAAGAGAGCCAGAAATGGCGTTTCCGGAAGACCTCACTGTTGGAAGACTGGTCTGGCTTGCTGCTGAGCGCCCAGCGCGCGAGTGCAGTTGTGGTTGTCACACCGGTGTCCGCCTGATGCACATCGCTCCGTGCTGCGCGGCATGCCCGAGTTGCGAGATCATCGTAGGAAGGGGTCGCCAGCATGTGTGTCGGTATGGTGGCGGTGAGGTCTGGGCGCAGCCTGCCGTGGAGGCTGTGCCCAAATGACCGGGCTGCCCAACAAGGGCTTGCACCAGACAGGGCGCGGAGGAGTGGCCTTCGCCTTTCGTCGGAGGCCAGTCGTTGAGGCGCGCCCTGCAGGTGAAGCCCGGTGTTATGCGGGTTTGTCGATGGAGTCACCATGAGGTACTGGGCCATATTGGGGATAGCCACCCTGGCCTGCTGGGGGCATCCGCGTCCGAACGCAGCGATTACGATTGGAGATATGCGAGCGTTGAACTTCACCCTTGCCCGCTATGCCAAGGAGTGTGGTGGATACCCTGGCGATCTGAACAAGGTTCGTGATGGGAATTCGGATGGAGGATGCGAAGCATTCGGCGGGCTCCACAAAGACCTCCTCGCGGGAACGCATTACGGGTACCGCTGGGCATACGAGGTGAGCCAGCCCATTTCCACTTCTCCTGGATACTTCGGGCAATATGAGCTCCGAGCAACCTGGATGGGCGACGAGGAGCAGGATGCACAAGAGGGTCGATCATTCTGGACGAGCAGTGCCGGCAATATCCGCATGGCCTGGGGGCACCAGGCAGGCCCGACCGATGAAGTCCTCAAGTAGCACCGAACCGCATAACAACGGGTTGCAACTGACAAAGGCCGCGAGGTGTGCCCCTCGCACAACGAATCAGGGGCAGTCGTTGAGGGCGGCCTTTGCAGCTGAACCCGGGTGTTAGGCGGGCCCGGATACTGGGAACCGTGAGAAAAGATGAAGAACTCGACAGACGCCATGGCAAACCACCCCTCGGCTGTTCCAAGTGGAACCGAGCTCGCTAGGCCATTCTTGCCGTCGCGAGACTTCGAGCTATCGAAGAAGTTCTATGAAACGGTCGGTTTCCAGAAGCTCCTCGATAGCAGTGACGTCGCGATCTTCCGTGCGGGTTCCGGCGGATTTCTTCTGCAGCGGCGCCATCAAAAGGATTGGGCCGAGAATTGCATGATGCAGCTGAGGGTGGATGACCTGGATTCATGGTGGGGGCAAATCGTCAGCCTCGACCTCCCGAGCCGATTTGGTGTTCAGCCACCGAAGAGCCCCGCACTTCAGCCCTGGGGGCTTCGAATCGCGTACCTGATTGATCCTTGCGGAGTCCTCTGGCATGTGGCGGAAAGGCGCCCGGGCGTAGGGCACGACTAAGATAATGCTCATGGGGCAGTGCGTGAAGTGAGCAGCCGGGTACATCGTTGACAAACGTCCGGGGACATAGTTGACACTATTCCTTGAGTGAAGGCCGGCGATGGCCTTATCAAAGGGCTTTGGCGTTATCGCAGCGGAGAGTTACCCTCCAAAGCGAGGAGACACACATGCGAAGAGCCCTAGCCGTCACGACATTGCTGACCCTCGCTCTCACCATGCCCCCCGGCCTTTTTGCCCAGGGCCAGGTCCTGGACCAGCGGCTGGCGCGGGCGCAGAAAGTGGCGGTGGGATTCGACACCGAGCCCGGGTTCAGCGCTCAACCACCCACTTCCGAGGATCGCGACGCTCGTTACGCCCTGCTGTCTGAGCTCGAGAGCTGGGGACGCTATCAGGTGGTGTCGAACCCGGATCAGGCGGACCTTCTCATTGCGATTCGTACCCGCTGGGTTGTCGACGGGCAGCGCGGCTCGACGGCTCGCAATCATCACGGCCTCAAGTTCCGCGGGGCCGGCGCTACGAGGGCCGATCTCCTTTCCGTTTACAGCGCGCGCTACCGGAAATCGGGCATACCGCTTTGGAGACACAGCCTGGTCGGCGGGCTCAGCGAGGATCTGCCTCTGTTCGGGAAGCTCCGCTCGGATGTGGAAGGCCTCGACGGGAGGCCCTGACGCAGGGCGGCGCGGTCAGGCGGGCTGCTGAGCCGATGAGGCGGCGGCGACTGCCGCGGGCTTCGGGACATCGAGCTTGAACTTCCGCCGGTAGTGACGGGCCATCAGGATCGAGATCGGGAGGAAGACCAGGGTCGGGCCGATCCAGGCGGCGACGCCGAACGAGCCGAAGCCGAGGCTGCGTGAACCAAGGGCCGCGAAGGCGGTGAGGGCCGCGATCGACGAGCCGATCATTCCCCCCATGTGCTCGAAGAACCAGTGCATCTTCGGCTTGGCCGGATTGAGCCAATAGCGAAGATCGCCGACGGCTCCGACGATCCCGAGGGGCCCGAAGAACATCAGGATTACGCTCTTGAACATCAGCCCCTGATAGAGCGTGAACGCTCCGCCGAGGCCGAGCAAGACCGAGATGCCAAGGTCGATCGCGGCGGTGTTGCGGCCGGAGTTCTTGAAGCGGAGGACGCGGATCCCCTTCCAGGTCGAAGCGCCGGAAAGCAGGGTTACGAAGAGAAGGAACGATGCTGAGGCTCTCACCCCCGGACGCGTCTCGGTGGCGAGCCTATAGATGGAGGCGGGCGCGCCGGTGAAGAAGAGCGCGGCCATCGCGACCACGAAGACCCAGCCGATGCGTCGGTGGACTTTCCCGCCCTTGGCGGTAACCATGGGAACAAGGAACGTGGCGAGCGCCACCGTTCCGGCGGCGATGTGGATCTTCATCAGGAGTTCGATCATGCCGACAGTCTGACCGGCTGCGCGCGGCCGCGCATGTGCCGCCGGTCATGCCCATCGTGGATGACTTCCGGCACACGAGCCGACGTTCCGCAGGGGCCTACAATTCTTCCATCATGCACGCGGGCTCGATCCTGATGCTGGCCGGAACCCTGGTCTGGTCGATCGCGGGGATTCGCGTGGTCACCGTCCTCTCGCGGCAAGGCGCCTCGGCGGCAGCGCTCATCGACCTCGCGGCCTGGCTCGTCTTCATGGCGGCGTTTCTCTTCCACGTCTGGCGTGAGTCGCGCGGCCTCAAGGGAGCGCGGGTGGCGGCGCTCGTGGTCCAAGCGGCGTGCGGCATCATCCTCGCCAACTCCGCCGGCGGGACCGGCATGGAGATTGCCCTTCTGGTGATGGTCGCCGGACAGCTCCCGGGCTGCATACCGATTCGAGCGGCCCTGGCCTGGATTCTCCTTCAGACCTCGGCCGTCTTCCTCGCCCAGATGGCGGGCGCGCGCTCCATCGCCTCCACCTCCTGGACCGGCGCCGTGCTCTTCTTCGGTTCCTACCTCTCCTTCCAGCTCTTCGCTCTGGGCGCCGCATCCCTGGCGGAGAGCGAACGCGAAGCGCGCGAAGCCCTCGCCGCCGCCAAGCTCGAACTGGAGAGGATGCACGGCCTCGCCATCGAAACCGCGCGTCACGCCGAGCGGCTGCGCATCGCCCGCGACCTCCACGACTCGCTCGGACACCGGCTCACCGCCCTTGGCCTGACCCTTGAAGCCGCGCGTCATGTTCCGCCGGCCGACGTTCAGACGAAAGTCGCGGAGGCCCGGGGTCTGGCCTCGGCCCTGATCGACGATCTGCGCAGCTCGGTCGGGGACATACGCGACAACGAAGCCCCGGAACTTCGTTCGCTGCTGGAGGGACTTGGGCGAAGTGTCACATCGCCGCGTGTCTTCGTCGATGTCGCCGATTCGCTTCGCATCACCAGCCCCGAAGCGACAACGTCGCTCTTCCGGATGAGTCAGGAGATCGTCACGAACGCGGCCCGGCACGCGGGCGCGACCGAGCTGAGGCTGACCCTGCGGGCGGTGGGGGATGACGTGTTGCTCGAGGGGATCGACAACGGCGCTTCGGGCGAGACGACTTCGCCCGGCAACGGTCTCACGGGAATACGCGAACGCGCTCGA
The DNA here is from genome assembly GCA_964494295.1 of uncultured Acidobacteriota bacterium. Lineage (GTDB taxonomy): Bacteria > Acidobacteriota > Vicinamibacteria > Fen-336 > JAGNNV01 > JAGNNV01. The sequence goes on along the minus strand of CAZBTT010000134.1, from coordinate 6,316 downwards.
CTGCTGGGCGGCGACGCCGAATGGTCCGCCGCGGCAAGCGGGGGCTTCCGTGTGATGGCTCGCGTGCCGCTCGCCCGGCTGGCCTGACCCGCGGGTTCAGACTCCGACTTCGCGAAGGAGCCTTTCGATCGTGCTCCACGTCCGCTCGATGTCGTTGTCGAGCCCGACGGAGAAGCGGATGAGACCATCCCCCATTCCCATCTTGTGACGTTCGTCGGCCGGAATCTCGGATGAGGTGCTGTGGCCGGGAGGGCTGAACAGGGTCTTGAAGTAACCGAGGCTTACCGCGAGGTAGCCGATCTTCTCCTCCTGCATTCGTTTCATCAGCAGGTTCGCTTTCGCCTCGGCGCCGACGTCCACCGCGACGATGCCGCCGAAGCCGAAACCGGGATTCATCACGCGGGATATGAGCGCGTGCTGCGGATGAGTGGGCAGGCCGGGATAGTGGACATCGAGACCCCAATCACGGAACTTCTCCGCCAGATGCAGCGCGTTCTTGCTGTGGCGCGCCATCCGGATGTGGAGGCTGTGGAGGTTCTTCAGGATGGAGGCGGCGCGGATGGAGTCCAGCACCGGACCCAGAAGCATGCTCGGGCCGTGGTTGATGTCGTTGAGGCGTGTGATGAAGTCGTGTGAGGACACCACGCAACCGGCGACGCAGTCGCTCGTCCCGTTGATGAACTTCGTCATGCTGTGGACGACGATGTCGGCGCCGAGACGCAGGGGCGAGAGGATGAGGGGGCTGAACGTGTTGTCGACCACGAGCGTGGCCCCGCCCTCCTTCGCCACGCGGGACAGCATGCCGATGTCCGCCACGTCGAGCAGCGGATTGCTGACGCTCTCGCTGTAGATGACCCGCGTCTTCTTCGTGACCGCGGCCCGGACCGCGGCTTCGTCGGTGAGATCGATGAAGCGGGTCGTGATCCCGAAACGGGGGAGCAGGTTCGCGAGCAACGCGTAGGTGCCGCCGTAGATCGTCCGGCCCGAGACGATTTCATCGCCCGCCGAACACAATTCCAATAGCGTGGAGCTGATGGCGCCCATGCCGGAGGCCATCACCTGGGCAGACTCGCCCGCCTCCATCCGCGCAAGCGCCGCCGCGAGGGCGCGGTTCGTGGGATTCCAGTGGCGCGAGTAGAGGAAACAACCCTCGATCTCGTGGTCGAAGACCTCCTCCATCCTCTCGACGCTCATGAAGGTGTAGGTCGAGGAATCGCAGACCGACGGGTTCACATCGCCAAACTCGCCGAAGGCCAGGAAGTTCTGGATCTCGGTGGCGGGATCGAATGCCATAAGGGCCTCCCCGGGGCGAGAGGTATGCCGCCAATGCGACAAGGACGCCCCAGAGAAGAGTGCGCCCGAAGGGTGGCCCGCCTCAATGAGGCAAATGGCTTAGGCGGCCGCGATGTGGGCGGCGATGAGTTCGTTCACCACCGTGCCATGGGTCAGCGGTCCCATGTGTCCAGCATCCGGAATGAACCGGGCCGTGCCGCGCGAAAACGCTTCCGCGATGAGGGCCACCACCCGCCGCGCCGCGGGCGGAGACGCCTCACCGCCGAGGAACAGGGCGGGCGCGTCGACCTCGGCGTAGGCCGAGGCGGGCGTGCGGTCATGGATCAACGACCAGACCTCGTAGAACACTTTCCTCCCCACGCGAAGGAACGATTCCCTCCCCGACGGCGACATCCCCCGCCATGCTCCCGGCCCGTTCCAGTAGTCTACGAAGACCTCGAACCAGGCGTCGCTGCCGCCGCGCGCGAAATCGGTAAAGGTGGGATTGTTTCCGGCGCGGGCCAGATCGGCGAGACCCTCGGCATCGTTCGCACCGTGGAGCACACCGAACGCCACGGGATCGTAGGCCACGAGCGAGCGGACCCGATCCGGAATCCTCCGCGCGAGCGTGACCGCGAGCAGCCCGCCGTACGAGTGGCCCACCACGTGAACCGGCTCGCCGATGTCGTCCACGATTCTTTCGATGGCGTCGACGTCCATCGCCAGGTCGAAAGGCTGGTCCTCTGGCCAGAGAGGGTTAGCGCCCGAGCCCAGCAGGTCGGGAGCAATGGTGCGATGACGCGGCTCCAGGATCTCGACGAGTCTCCCCCACTGCCGCGACGACAAGCCGCTGCTGTGGAGGAGCAGGACGGGCGCCTTCAAAGCCATCGGGGCACGCGCCTCTTGTAGGCCTCGTAGGCCTCGCCATAGACCCGATCCAGGGCGCGTTCCTCGGGGGCAATTTGAAATCTCCCGATGTATGCAGGAAAGAGAAAGGCGGCGAAGAGGGCGACCGGGTGCGACAGGAAAGCGGCGTAACCGATGAGTACGATCGCAACACCCACGTACATCGGATTGCGGGTTCGCCCGTAGATCCCGGTATCGACCAGACTCGACGCGGTGGCCGGCTTGAAGGGATTCGCCGTGGTCTTGTGTCGAGCGAACGAGGCCAGGCCCGCGAAGATCACGACCGCGCCCACGATCACCAGAACCCAGGCCACGAGTTCCCGCCCCGGAAAGGGAATGGAAAGATTGGGAGCGAGCGCCACCGAGCCGCGCATGGTCGCGGCAACCACCAGGGCCACGAGCAGAGGCGGAAGCCGGTTGTCCAGGAAATGTGTCCGATGAGTCTGCATGCGCGCGGTCGAATTGTGGCACACCCATGCAGGACCGATATCGTTGCCTCCCCATGAAAGAACCCGAGATCGGCCAGCGCTGGATCAGCGACAGCGAACCCGAACTCGGCCTCGGGTCGGTGGAGCAGGTGAGCCGCCTCACCCTCACCCTGATCTTCGGAGGAAGCGGCGAGACGCGGGAGTACGCACGCGACAACGCGCCGATCCGACGGGTCCGCTTCCACAAGGGCGACCTGGTGAAGGATCGCGAAGGCCGGACCCTCGCGGTCACCGCCGCCCAGGAACGCGGTGGTCTTCTTCACTACGTGGGCGACGGACGCGAGTTGTGCGAGACCGAACTGTCCGACGCCATCAGTTTCAACAAACCCGAAGAGCGCCTTCTGGTCGGACAGGTGGACGCCCCCCACTCCTTCACCCTCCGCCTCGACGCGCTCAATCATCAGCACGCGAGGCGGCGATCCGCGGTGCGGGGTTTCGTGGGCGGAAGGATCGATCTCATCCCGCACCAGCTCTACATCGCCTCGGAAACCGCGCGACGCCTGGCCCCGCGGGTTCTGCTCGCCGATGAAGTGGGGCTTGGGAAAACCATCGAGGCGTGCCTGATCCTGCATCGCCTGGTTCTGACCGGGCGGGCGCAACGCATCCTGATCCTCGTACCCGATTCCCTCGTCCACCAGTGGCTGGTGGAGATGCTGCGCCGGTTCAACATCTGGTTCCACATCTACGACGAGGCCCGCTGCGCCGCCATCGAGGCGACGCGGCCCGGGGCGAATCCGTTCCTCGAAGATCAGTTCGTCCTCGCGAGTCTTCGCCTGTTCACCGGGAATGAGAGACGCGTGAACCAGGCGATCGCGGCCTCCTGGGACGTGCTCGTGGTGGACGAGGCCCATCATCTGGGATGGTCGCCCCAGGCGGTGAGCCCGGAGTACGCGGCGGTCGAAGCGCTCAGCAAGGCCTCTCCCGGCCTGCTCCTTCTGACCGCGACGCCGGAGCAACTCGGGATCGCGAGCCACTTCGCGCGCCTGCGTCTCCTCGACCCGGCGCGTTTCCACGATCTCGACGAGTTCATTCGCGAAACCGGGACGTACCGCGAGGTGGCGCGCCAGGCCGCGACGCTCGACGACCCGCAGGCCCTGGGCGATCTGCTCGACCGACACGGCACCGGCCGGGTGATGTTCCGCAACACCCGGTCCACGATCACCGGTTTCCCGGGGCGCGACGCGCGGCTGTGCCCGCTTGAAGCCGGCGAGGCCGGGGCGGCTCTGCTTTCGAGGCTGGCGGATGAGTTCGCGGCGGACACCACTGAGGCTGACGCTGGCGCGGCGACGTCCTTCGTTCCGGACTTCGCGACCGACCCGCGCCTCGACTGGCTGATCGGCCTGCTTCGCGGCCTCGGTGACTCGAAGGTCCTCCTCATCTGCCGGTCGCGGGCCAAGGTCGAGGCGATCGAGGAGACACTGCGCTCGCGCTACAAGGTGAAGATGGCGGTGTTTCACGAAGGCCTGTCCCTCATCCAGCGCGATCGACATGCCGCGTGGTTCGCGGAGGAGGACGGCGCGCGGCTCCTCATCTGCTCTGAGATCGGCAGCGAGGGTCGGAACTTTCAATTCGCGCACCACCTGGTGATGTTCGATCTGCCGCTCGAGCCCGAACTGCTCGAGCAGAGAATCGGCCGGCTCGATCGCATCGGCCAGACCTCGCGGATCCACGTCCACGTTCCGTTCATCAAGGGAAGCGCCCAGGAGGTTCTGGCGCGCTGGTACGACGAGGGCCTCGACTCGTTCCGAAAGAACCTGCACGGCGGCCATGCCTTGCGCGAGAACTTCGGCGCGAGGATCCGCGCGCTCGCCCACGATCTCGAGAAGGCCGATGGCGCCGCGCGGGAGAGCGCTTTGGACGCGCTCATTCGGGAGACCATCGAGGCGCGCGAGGAACTCGCGGCACGGCTCGAAGAGGGCCGTGACCGTCTCCTCGAGATGAACTCCTTCCGCCCGAAAGAGGCCGCCCATCTCGTCGAGGAGATCCGGGTCCGCGACGACGACGACACGCTCGAAGCGTTCATGTTCGCGGTCTTCGACCATTTCATGATTCCCGTCGAGGAGATAGGACGGCGCACGTATGAGCTTGGATCCTCGGGCGTGCTCGCCGACACGTTCCCCAGCCTGCCGCCGTCGGGGCTCACCGTGACCTGCGACCGCGCTCGCGCCTTGAGCCGAGAGGACGTCCAGTTCCTCACCTGGGATCACCCTCTCGTCACCGGCGCCCTCGATCTCATCCTCGGCGCGGAGGAAGGCAACAGCGGCTTCGCCTGGTGGCCGGATACCAAGGTCACCGGGCTCTACCTGGAGACGATCCATATCCTGGAGTGCGTGGCCCCGCCCAAACTGCATCTCGATCGCTTTCTCGCCCCTACGCCGCTGCGGATCGTCGTGGACCATCACGCAACCGAAGTGAGCGGCCAGATCCCGGAGTCGCTTCTGCGCGAGGTTCTGCAGCGGGGCGATCCGCTCGCCCTCGAACAACCCGAGGTGCGGGAGGAGCTTCTTCCCGTTCTGCTGCGGACCTCGCGCGACCTCGCCGCGCGCCGCGTGAGCGGCCTCATCGCAGCGGCGCGCCTTGAGATGGCGGCGCAGCTCGATCACGAAATCGACCGCTTGCGCGCGTTGGCGAAGGTGAATCGGAGCGTGCGTCCCGAGGAAATCGACCTGCTGATTCAGCAGAAGGAGGCGCTCGATCGGCACCTCGGCGGCGCTCGCCTTCGGCTCGACGCGGTCCGCGTCATCCAGCGCGGAGCGTAGGCGTCCGCGCTATCTCGTCTTTGACAGCAAAGCGGCGACCGCGTCCATACCAGGGTCGCGTCCCCCGACGAGCGCTTCCACGGTCAGCGGCGCCCTGATCTCGGGGTCGAGATCCGGCACCGCGATGGGGTGCTGGACGACGAAGCGGTGGCAGTCGGCCAGAGCGCGACAGCCATTGACATAGTCGTGGCGTTCTGTGGCCATGAGCACCACCGCGCCCGAGTTGGGGAGAGTCATCGGCCGGCCTTCGGCGAAGAACTCGAGCCGGTCGCCCACACTGTCGCCCACGAGTACGACTCGTGAACCGCCGGCCTGCTTGACGTACCCGACGCTGGAGATCGCGGCCGAGAACGTCGACGGGCTGATGAGCACGACCACGCGCCCCTCCGGCGGCAGACGTCCTGGGAGGGCGCTCATCCACTCCCGCGTGGTGGTGAGGTCGCCTCCCGTGTTCATCCGCATGTCGAGGATGACATTGCGGCGCCCCGCCCTCCGCCGCTCATCCTCGGACTCCCGAAGAAAGTCGGCGATCCGCTTTGCGCCATCCACGTTCGCGCGAAGTTGAATGATCATCGCGTCGAATTCGGGCGAGTCCCTTCGGCGCATCGTCTCGCCGATATCCTGGAAGGCCCAGGGCGCCTTCTCGGCGGTGAGGAGACTCCGCCATCCCACGGGCGCACGCGCGGGCGAGAGATAGGCCATCGTGGCCTCGCGCGAGCCTCCGGCCGGGGACGTCACGGCGAGCGACGCCTCGCGCCTTCGCCCGTCGCTGGTTTCAAAGACGTAGGTTGCCTGGTCGGCGGAGCGGCTCAGACCGAATGCGTGGAGCTGTCCGGGGCTCCCCAGAAACGCCGGGGCCATAAGGTCCCGGAGCAAGGGCACGCCCCCTTC
>CAZBTT010000133.1:0-10790 GCA_964494295.1 uncultured Acidobacteriota bacterium | reverse complement strand
GCGCCTACTACGACACGGGTTTCGGCCTTATCGCTCGCGGCGACAAGACGAAGAGCTTCACCTACAACGATGCCACAGGGACCGCCGACGGAACGTATGTCGATTACCTGTCGGTTCGGCCCCAGAAGACGTATAACCTCGACGCGAACTATTTCCGCGCCGGAATGGGCGGCAACCACGAGTTGAAGTTCGGCTTCTCGTACCGCGATGTCCTGACCAACTCCTCAACCCGGTACAACGGCAATGCCCTGGTGGGTGTCTACGCGGGACCGGGCACCGGCGGCGGCGACAACCTGGCCATCGTCGTGCGCGACGGCATCGTCCAGTACGGCGGCAAGTACAGTTCGGCGTACATCGGTGATGTATTCACCAAGGACCGCTTCACCGCGAACATCGGCGTGCGTTTCGACAAGCAGACCGCAAAGAACCTCGCCTCGGAAGCGCCCGCCAACGTGTCCTTCCCGGCCCTTCTCCCGGCCCTCAAGTTCACGGGCAGCGCCGACGACAACATCAGCTGGAGCGACATTTCGCCCCGTCTCGGCTTCAGCTACGCCCTCGACGAGGCTCGAAAGACGGTCATGCGAGCGTCCTTTGCCCGATACGCCGCCCAGTTGTCGTATGGCAACGTCACCACGCTCAATCCGGTTGCGGTGAGCACGCTGACCTATGGATGGAACGATCTGAACGGCGATCGATTCGTCCAGCCTGGTGAAGTGGTCCTCTCCAACTTCATCGGCGCCGGTAACGTTGATCCCAACAACCCGGCCAAGGTCGGCTCAACTCCCAACCAGATCGATCCCGACCTCAAGTCGAAGAAGGACACCGAGGTCGTTCTCGGAATCGATCGGGAGCTTGGAGCCAACTTCGCCGTGGGCGCCGCGCTGACCTACCGCAATACGACCGACTGGGACTATCGGCCGCGCCTTGCGGCTGCGTGCCCAACCGGCGTCAACTGCTCCGTGATCGGGCCCTCGAGCTACGCGGCGAACGCGCCGGTTTCGGCCACGCGTGACGGGAAGACCTACACCGCGCAGACCTTCTCCCCGAACGCGGCTCTGGTCGCGGCCGGTGGTTTCGGCCGCTATCGCACGAATCAGGATGGATACAGCACCAAGTTCAAGGGCGTCGAGATGACCCTCAACAAGCGCATGTCCAACAAGTGGCGCGCGCGTGTGGCTTTGTCCCTGAACGACTGGACCGAGCACTTTGATGGCACGCCGGTGAGCAACCTCGGAAGCCCGTCCCGTCAGGACGCGGCTCCCCTTGAAGACGGCGGTCAGGTCTCGATCTCGGGCGGCGGCTCGGGCAAACAGGCCTTCTACTCCTCCTTCAAGTGGCAGGTGTTTGCGTCGGCCGGCGTTGAACTTCCGGCAAGTCTGGATCTCTCAGCGTCGTTCTTTGCTCGCCAGGGTGGCCTTCTGCCCGTGATTCTCCGCGTTGCGGCGGGCTCCGACGGGACCTTGAACGCTCTCGCCGCCGGTGCGGTGGACGCAATCCGCTACCCCACGCTCGCCAACCTGGATCTCCGCCTGGCGCGGAACTCCAAGGTGGGTCGCGTGACGATCACGCCCTCGGTGGAACTGTTCAATGTCCTCAACACCGATGTTGTGCTCGGCCAGTTCCGACAGGCCACTTCGTCCAGCTTTGGAAGAGTCGACGACATCGTGTCGCCACGGATTCTCCGAGTCGGCGCTCGAGTGAGCTTCTAGCCTAGCGTTCCAGGCTTCGTACCGGGCCCCGAGGGTCGTTTCCCTCGGGGCCTTTTTCTTTCTCTCGTCGCGCGCCCGCAGCCCAAACTCGCTCCTGAACCAGAGAAGGCAGCCCCGGTCGCACTGGTATCCTCCCCCGCTCATGAACTGGGCCTACCTGCTTGCCGCCTCGATGGCGGGCGCGCCCGATGTCATCCTCGTTACCATCGACACCCTGCGGGTGGATCGCCTGGGGGCTTACGGGTCGAACGCGGGGGCGACACCTGCGATGGACGGGCTGGCCGGGCGTGGTCTTGTCGTTGAAGAGGCCGTGGTCCAGGCTCCCCAGACGCGCCCATCCCATGCGAGCCTCCTCACCGGTCTCCTTCCCTTCGAGCACGGCCTTCGCGACAACGCTTCGCCACCCCTGCGCAAGAATATTCCGACGCTCGCGACCACGCTGAAGGCGGCGGGATATGCCACGGCGGCCTTCATCGCCGCCTATCCGGTGTCGCGCGCCTCCGGTCTTGATTCGGGCTTCGATGTCTTTGACGACCCCTTCGGCGGCGACGCGGATTTCCTGGCCGGGGCAACCGGTCGCAATGAGCGGCCCGCGCACGAGGTCATCAACGCGGCCCTCGCCTGGCTCGGACGTCCCTCCAAGGGTCCTCGCTTCGTCTGGGTCCATCTCTTCGAGCCTCATTTCCCCTACGAGCCTCCGCCGCCCTTCGACCGGCGCTTCGCGAACCAGCTTTACGACGGTGAAGTTGCCACGGCCGATGCTCAACTGAAGCGCCTTCTGGACCTTTATCCGGCTTCACCATCGCGACTCGTCGTGGTGACCTCGGATCCCGGGGAGGGACTCGGGGACCACGGGGAGGACGAACATCATCTCTTCGTCTACGACACCACGATCAGGGTTCCTCTCATCCTTGCCGGCCTCGGGCTCCGCCCCGGGGCCCGGGTGCGTGGCCAGTTCCGCAGCATCGACCTGATGCCCACGGTTCTGGGCCTCGCGGGTGTGGCCGCCCCAAGAACAACCGGGGTGTCCCGCGCACCGAATCTCCTCACCGGCTCGGTGATCCCGGACAACGAGTCTTACGCCGAGTCCCTCTACGGCTCGATCCACTTTGGATATGCGCCGGTGCGGGCCTTGAGGGTCGAGGGCTTCAAGTACATCGACACCCCCAGACCGGAGTTGTACCGCGTGGCGTCAGATCCCGTGGAAGCAATGAACCTCACCGAGACCCGTGCCCCGCTGGCGAGCGCGCTGCGCCGGCGTCTCCGCGAGCTTCATCGAGAGGATGCTTCCGGTGCGCCGAGGCCTGCCGCGATCGACCCGGTCGCGCTCGAGCGGCTGGCCGCACTCGGGTACGTGGGAGGGAGCGCAACAAAGGAACCGGCGCCGGGAGCGAGCCTGCCCGATCCCAAGGATCGCGTCGACCACTACCACCGATATTCTCGAGCGGTCAACGCCGCGATTGCCGCCCGCCGCGCGGGCGACCCCGCTCGCGTCGTCGATGTTCTTGCCCCACTGACCGAAGAGTTCGGCGCGCACTACTCCGTGGTGTCGTTCACCGGGGAGGCGCTTCTTGACCTGGGCCGATTTGCCCAGGCCATCCCCTACCTGGCGAAGGCCCGCGATCTTTCGCCAAAGGCTGGTCCGACGTGGGGACGCCTGGCCGAGGCCCTTTCCGGGGCCGGCCGGGACGCGGAAGGCCTTGCCGCCATAGAGGGTGGGCTTAGGGCTTCGCCTCGCTCTCCGGACCTTATCCGGCTGAAGGCGGCTGCCCTGTCCCGCGCCGGTCGGCGCGTCGAAGCGCAAGCGTTTCTCGAAGCCTCGGTCAAGGCGAACCCGAAAGACGGTGTCCTCCTTGCCGAACTCGCCAACCAGAAACGCAACGCGGGCGACCTGGCTTCCGCCGAGGCGTTGACCGCGCGCGCGATCCAGCTCTCGCCCGCCGCATCCGACGCCTGGGTTTCGCGAGGTCTGGTCCTCGCCTCGCTCGACCGCATCCCCGAAGGGGCCAGCGCTTTTTCTCGCGCGCGGGAACTGGATGCCACCAATGCCGACGCCTGGTTCTATGGAGCCGCTCTCGAAATTCGCCGCGGGAATGGCGCTGCGGCCATCCCCCTTCTGACCAGAGTGGAGACCCTCGACCCGCGAAGGCGGGGACTTCGTGAAGCGAAACTCGCGGCGGCTCAGGCTCAGAGCCCGCCCGGTGAACCGACACCGCCATCGGGCGCCCTGCGTCTGCGCCTCATCCGTGTTTCCACAAGAACCGCCGCGGAGGCCGCGCTTCGCCGCGTTTCCGCCCGGGAAGACTTCGCCGCGGTGGCGCGCGCGGTTTCGATCGATCCCACGGCATCGAGGGGCGGCGAACTGGGCTTCGTTGTTCCCTCGGATCTGGGCGAGCCGCTCAAATCCGCGGTCGCGTCGCTGCGGGCGGGTCAGGTCTCACCGATTGTCGAAACCCCGCGCGGCTTCGTGATCGTGCGCCGCGACCCTTGAACCCAACCGTCAGTTGAACGTGCCGTCGCCTTTGCCGATGAGAACCGTCACCGTGTCGCCGCCGAGATTCGCGACGACGAGGTCCACGCGGCCGTCGGCGTTGAGGTCAGTAGCCGCGACACTCACGGGCTGAGAGCCCACGCCAAAGGCAACCGCGGTCGCGAATCCGCCTCGGCCATCCCCCTTGAGCACCGAGACCGTGTTCGAACCCTGGTTCGCCACGGCGAGGTCGAGGATGTTGTCGCCGTCGAAATCGCCCGCCGCCACGGAGCGCGGCTGGCCACCGACCGCGAGGTTTGGACCCACGCTGAAACCGCCGGAGCCATCGCCGGTCAGGACGCGAACGCTGGCCGAGCCGCTCACCGCGACCGCGATATCGAGGCGGCCGTCGCGGTTGAAGTCGGCCATGTGAAGGCCAAGCGGCCGTACGCCGACCACGACAGTGGTTCGTGCCGCGAGACCGCCGGAGCCGTCGCCGGTCAGGATCGAAACGTTGTCGTCCTGCGCGTTGACCGAGGCGATGTCGATCAGCCCATCGCCGTTCAGGTCTCCGGCCGCGAGCGCAAATGTGGATCCGCCCACGCGGGCGGCGCCGCCGCGCCGGAACGTGCCGAGCGCGTTCAGATAGGCGATTGCCTCGTCGCTGTCTTCGACCGCCACGACGAGGTCAGGCAGGGCGTCGGCGTTGAGGCGCGCGGCCACGATCGCGCGCGGCTGCACGAGGCCGCTGATCACCGCGACGGGAGCGCCGAAGAGTCCGTTGCCGTCGCCGCGGAGGAGCGACACGGTGCCCGCTCCAAAATTCGCGAGGGCGATGTCGAGCGCGCCATCGCCGTCGAAGTCCGCCATCGCCGTGCTCAGCGGATTGGAGCCGCCGGAGTCGAACTGAGCCGAAGCCAGGAAACCCGCGGGAGACCGGTACCGGAGCACCGAGATGCTGGCCGCCGCGTAGTTCGATGTGACCACGTCCGGCGTTCCATTGCGGTCCACGTCGCCGACCTGGAGGGAGATGGGCTGGGAGCCCACACGGTGGGTTCCGCTCGTCGTGAAAGTGGCCGAACCCGCGTTCACGAAGATCGCGAGAGTCGAAGCGCCGGCGCTCGTCGCGATGAGATCGGGCTGAGAGTCTCCAGTCACGTCCACGGCGCTCAGGGTCTGGGTGGAGGGGCGTCCCGAGATCGCCGTGCCGGTGGTGAAGCCGCCGCGCGCATCGCCGAGACCCACCGTGATGTCGCCCGTGCCGAAGCTCGCGGTGGCGATGTCCCGCGCGCCGTCGACGTTGAGATCGACCGCGACGATCGCCACCGGATCGGGGGCGACTTTCAAGAGCGTGACCGAGCTGAAGGCGCCGTTCGCGTTCTGGAGCAGAACCGTGACGTCCGCCGAACCACGGTTCGCGATCGCGATGTCAAGGCGGCTGTCCCCGTTGAAGTCCGCGAAGGCGGCCGCACTCGGTTCGCTGCCGGTCGGATACTGGCGCGGAGCCCCGAGGCCGCCCGTCCCGCTCATGTACACCCATGCCCGGCTGGAATTGCGGCTGCCGAGGACAAGGTCCGTCTTCGCATTCCCGTCGAGATCGGCGCTGGCCATGAACGAGATATCGATGGGGGAGGCGACGAGGTCGCCGGCCGTGAAACCGAAGGCGCCGTCACCGTCCCAGATCTGAATCGAGGTGGCGCCGGCGGTACTGATCGCCAGGTCGGGAATCGCGTCCCCGTTGAACATGCCGACCGCGAGGCCGGTCAAGGCGCCGGACCCGCCTAACGCGATGGTCCTTGTTACCGTGAGGCCGGTGGTGCTGCCGGCGAGGAGGGTGACCGTGCGGCTGTCGGCGTTGAGCACCGCGATGTCGAGCGCGGTGTCGAAGTTGAAGTCGGCCGTGGCGAGGGCGATGGGGCGCGCGCCCACCACGTAGTCGGTGGACTGAATGAAGGAGGCGGTGCCGTCGCCGAGGATCAACGAAACGCGATTACCGGCCGAGTCGGCGATCACGAGATCCGTCCGGGTGTCGGCGTTCCAGTCGCCCGAGACGACCGCCGAGGGTTGTGCGACGCCCGCGGTTATCGCACTGATGTTCTGAAGAGAGAAGGGCTTGAACGCGGCGGGCTGCGTCGCCCCTGCGCTCTGCGCGGCAAGGAGCCATGCCGCCCCGAGAAGGACAAGCCTCACTGCAGGTTCACCGTGGCGGTGACCGAGCCGGAAGCCCCCGCATCGGTGGTGACGCTGAACGACAGGCTCACCAATGCCTCACGGCCTCCGTTGGGCAGCGTGTAATAGAAGGTGAAGGGGATTGCCATGTTCGCGTTCACGTCGACCCGGTTTCCCGGCGCCCGCACGTCGAAGCGAAACGACTCGTCCGTTCCGGTGACCGGGGTGATCACGATGCCGGCGGAAGACTGCTGCAGATCCGCGGTGATCGACCGGATGGTGAGGGGCGACGTGTTCGTGTTGGCGATCGTGGCCACGAACGAGCCGCTCCAGGTGAACCCGGCGTCGGGCGACGCGATCGCCGTGACCGTCGTCGGATTGGTGGTCGCGGTGACCGTCGCGGTCTGCGTCGTGGTCGTGCTGGTATCGGTCGGCGAGGTTGTCGTGTCCTCGCCGCAGGCGGGGGTAAGAAGCACGATCGCCGGCAGAACCAACAGGGATATTTTTCTTGACAAAGTCATGGAACTAAGGACGATACACCGCCAGACCCCTTGGACCGTAAGGGCCCTCGCCTCTCATCCGCGACGACCTCACTACTCGATCTTCACCGATGCGGTCACGGTTCCAGAAGCACCTTCGTCGGTGGTCACCGCGAACGACAGGCTCACCATCGACTCCCGCCCCCGGTTCGGCAGCGTGTAGAAGAAGGTGAACGGGATCGCCATGTTGGAATTGAGGTCCACGCGGTTATGAGGCGCCTTCACTTCGAATCGGAACGATTCGTCGGTATCGGGAATCGGGGTGATCACGATCCCCCCGGAGGACTGCTGAAGGTCGGCGGAGATCGAGTTGATCGTTATGGGGGCGGTGTTCGTGTTCGAGATCGTCGCCACGAAGGCTCCGGTCCACGTGAAGTTCGAATCGGGAGAGTTGCTCGCAGTCGCCGGACTGGGCGTGACCGTGACCGTCACCGTCGAGGTGTCGGCGGTCGTATCGGTCTCCTCTTCGGTGTCCGTCGGCGACGTCTGGTCGCAACCGGCGGCGAGGAGGCCAAGGATGGGCAAGGCCCACAGGAGGCGTTTTCTGGACGGCATCATGCGGTTTGTTCATCTCCAGGGAAAGGGGGCGACCTGTCGCCACGAGTACCTGGGATTGAGCAGCATCCATGCCACGGTGTCCCTTAAGACTTCGGCAAGGGCCGCTTAAGGAGTCGGCATCGAGTCCAGTGTTTGGAGGGTCGGGTGATGCCGAATGGTTTTCCGCCTGGGAGACGGCGAGGACAATCTTGTCCTCCGGCGGCGACGGCTAGTCGGACTCGATGATCCGCAGCGTGCGCATCGCCTGCATCGAGATACGCGCCGCGACTTTCGACGCCACCGCGGAGAACGCGAGAGCGGCGGGGGAGTCGGGCGCCGCCACCACCACCGGCAGACCTTCATCTCCGCCGCTGCGGACGCGGGTGTCGATGGGCACATCGCCGAGCAGGGGGATCTTGAGGTCGTTCGCGATGGACGCTCCGCCGCCTTTGCCGAAAATCTCCGTGCGCTCGTTGCAGTGCGGGCAGGCGAAGTAGCTCATGTTCTCGACCACGCCGAGCACGGGGATGTTGAGCTTCTGGAACATCATGATCGCCTTGCGCACGTCGGAGACGGAAACGCCCTGCGGTGTCGTCACCACCACGGCGCCCGCGACACCGACGCTCTGCGCGAGTGAGATCGCCACGTCGCCCGTGCCCGGGGGCAAATCGACCAGCAGGTAATCGAGTTCGCCCCACGCGACGTCGCGCATGAACTGCTGAACGGCGCTGTGGAGCATCGGCCCTCGCCAGATCACCGCCTGGTCTTTGGGTACGAGCATGCCGATCGACAGCGCTTTGATGCCGTGCGCTATGGGCGGAATCATCTTCTGGTCGGCGGTGAGTTCGATGGCGCCCGGCTCCATGTCGATGCCGAGCATCTGCGGGAGGTTCGGACCGTAGACGTCCGCGTCCATCACACCCACACGCGCGCCTTTCTGGGCGAGGGCGATCGCGAGATTGACGGTGGTCGTGGACTTGCCGACGCCACCCTTGCCCGCCCCTACCGCGACCACGTTCCGGATTCCGGGTATCGCCTGCGACGTCATGCCGCCGCGCGCGCGCACCTGCGCGGTCATGTTGACGGACACCGAGGTGACTCCAGGCAACGCGCCGATCAGGCCTTCGGCCTGAGCTTTCATCTGGTCCTTGACCGGGCACGCCGGCGTGGTGAGTTCGATGGTGAAACCGACCATCCCGCCGTTGATCTTGACGTCCTTTATGAAGCCGAGAGTGACGATGTCTTTGTGGAGGTCCGGGTCCTGGATGGCTTTGAGGGTGTCGAGGATGGTCTGTGAGGTGAGAGACATGTTTCCTTATTCGGTCACGGCGAGGGCTTCCTCGACGGCTTTTTGCAGTCCTTCAAATTTCCCGGGCGGCGATCCGAGGACCTTCTTCACGATCTGGCCCTTCTTTCCGATCACGAACGTGGTCGGGAAGCCCTGGTTGGCTTTGTATTTCTCGAGCAGGTCGTCGGCTCCGAGGAGCTGGGTGTAGGCGACCTTCGTCTTCTGCAGGAACTCCTGGATTTCCGCGGGTTCTCCGGAGTCGAAGATCACGCCCACCATCTCCACACCCTTCGACCTGTTCTTCGCGTAGAACTCGGTGTACTCAGGGATCTCCTTGATGCAGGGCGTGCACCAGGTAGCCCAGAAGTCCACGACCACCACCTTGCCCCGGTACGAGGCCAGGCTGGTCTTGCCGCCGGCGAGGTTCGGGAGGTCGAAGTCGGGCGCCGCGGTATTCACCTGCGAGGGCGGCGCGCCGCACGAGGCGACGAGGAGTGCGGTAGAGATCGCGAAAACAAGACGCGTGACGAGCATCGAGGGATTATAGCGACCCGTTCCGGGCAGGCCTCCTGCACCCGTTCGGGCACGCGCTAAGCTCCAAGCCTGATGCCCGAGTCGACTTTTACCTGGCTCGCCGTCTGTATCTATGTCCTGCTGATGGCGGCGGCGGGTTTCTCCGCGAAGAAGGCGAAGACGTTTCAGGTCTTCGCGATCGGGGAGAGGGCGCGGCATCCCCTTCTCATCGGCATGGCCGCCGCGGCGGGGGCCGTCAGTTCCACCACGTTCGTGATCAATCCCGGCCTCGTCTGGCTCTATGGGTACTCCGCGTTCGTGGCCATCGCCTTGTCCTCCACCGCCGGTTTCCTTCTCGGGATGGTGCTCTTCAGCAAGAGCTTCCGGCGGATCGGCGAGAAGTTCGAAGCGTTAACCGTGGCCCAATGGGTGGGTGACCGCTTCAACAGCGTGCCTCTGCGGATCTTCTTTGGCTGCATCTCTCTGCTTCAGGTCGCCTACGTCGTTCTGATCGTTGTCTCTCTGGCCCAGGTGACCTCGATCGGTCTGTCCGTGCCGATCATCCCCGCCGCGATTGTGGTCGTCGTCTTCACCTGCGCGTACATCGTTTTCGGCGGCACCTCCACGCATATCCTGACCAACTCCATCCAGGCGGTGCTGATGACCTGCCTAGCCCTCCTGATGATCCTCTCCGGCGCGTTCCATTTCGCGGATGGACTTCCCGCCTTCTTCGACAAACTGGAGACGGTGGGTCCGTTCTTCGCCGACAGCGTCAACCCGAACAGTGATCTCTACCGTGACATATTCGAGACCATCGTCGCGCCGTTCGTCATCGGCGTGGTGACCGCACTCCTGCCGCACCTCATCGTGAAGTCGCTCTATCTGCGAAGCGAACGGGAGGTGAACACCTACCTCATCTCCGCCTCCTCATTTGTTCTGCTCTTCAAGATGGTCGTCGTTGCCGGCCTCTACGCACGGCTGGAACTCGGCGCCCCCGCGGGGATGAACCCGGACAACGTGATGGCCACGTACTTCGTAACTCACTACTCGCCCTTCGTGCGCGCGGTTGTGACCGTGGGTGTTCTGGCCGCCGGCTTCTCCACCCTCGAGGCCATCATCCTCGCCCTCGCCTCGATCTTCTCGCACGATGTGGTCCGGCCTGCCCTCCAGCGGCTCCGGGGCGAGGTGCTCGACGAACTGCGGCTGGCCCGCGTCTTCTTCGTGCTGCTCGTCCCGATCGTTTCGGTGCTCGCGTGGCGTCAGATCGTGGCGCCTTCCCTTTCCGTCATCATCTTCGCTTTCAACGGGGTCCTGGCCTTCACCGCCGCGGTCGTTCCCTCGATAGCGTTCGGGATCTATTCGAAGAGCCAGTCGATCCGGGCCGCGTTCGCCTCCTCCGTGGCCGCGCTCCTGGTCTTCTACTCGATGCTGGCCTTCGACATCACCAAGTACCACACCAACCCGATGATCCCCGGCACGATCGGCGTCTTCGTAGGCCTCGCGGTGTTCGGCGCGGTGGCTGCGGTCGACCGCCGCCCGAAGGCCGCCGCCTAGCTAGCGTCGCT
>CAZBTT010000132.1:0-10806 GCA_964494295.1 uncultured Acidobacteriota bacterium | reverse complement strand
AGGCAAGAACTGGCTCGAGGTCGAGGGCAAGCCCGGGATCCTGAATGGCGTCGTGTATCTGAAGGCATCCAGGGTTCTCATGTCAAAAGCGCCGGGCAAGGAGAAGCCCGAGCCGCCCTCGCGATAGGCCCCGCTCACTTGCCCGAGGCGTCGCTGCCCCTCACATACACCACCCTCTACGAGAGCCCGCTCGTTCGCGTTTCGGATTACATCTGCCGCATCGGCCAGAGCGGGCCCGGCGAGGAGGAGGAGCAGGGCGGCAACACCATCGTCCTCATGCGTCACGGCGTTTTCTGCAAACACTTCGGAAGTCGCACCATCACCGCCGATGTCAACCATGCGATCTTCTTCTCGAAGAGGAAGACCGTACGCATCTCGCATCCCGCAGACTGCGGAGATCGCGGCACGGTGTTCGCCCTGGCGCCGCGTGTTCTCAACGACATCGTCCGCGAACTGGATCCGTCAGTTGACGAACGACCGCACCAGCCCTTTCCCTTCGTGACCGGACCCTGCGACTCGCCCACGTTCTGGCGCCATCGTGAACTGGTGCAGCGCCTCGCCGCCCAGGATATCCAGCCCCTCGAACACCTCTGGGCCGACGTCACCGCACTTCAATTGAGCGCGGACATCCTGGAGGCCGCCTTCGCCCAGGCCGGCCGGGGGAAGCCCCGCCGTTTGGCCACCGACCAGGAACACGCGGATCGCGCCGAGGCCGCGAAGACTTACCTCGCGAGTTCGCTGGGCGAGCGGGTGACCCTCGACAAAGTCGCCCGCGTGGTTCACACCTCTCCGTTCCACTTCACCCGGATCTTCCAACAGCGCGTGGGCGTTCCCGTGCACCGGTATCTGACCCAGCTGCGCTTGCGGGCCGCCCTCGAGAGGCTGGCCGAAGGTGAGGACGATCTGACTCACCTCGCCCTCGACCTCGGTTTTTCGAGCCACTCCCATTTCGCCGAGTCCTTCCGCAAAGAGTTCGGGAAGACGCCCTCCGAGGTGCGTCGATCGGCCTCGCGCCGGACCCTGCGGGAAATGAGCAAGAATCTGAAAGCCTGATTCGCCAGGGCGTTCGTAGCATCCCCTCATCGCGAATCGACGATCGCCGTTCAATCGTGAGCGGCATCGCGATTCGGACCAAGGAGATGTCATGAGTGCAACGAAGTGTCCGGTCTGTGACTGGGAAATCAAGGACGGCGGGATCAAGGTCAAAGTCGCGGGCAAGGAGATCACGGTCTGCTGCGACGACTGCGTGAGGCAGGCGGAGGCCCAGCCGAGGAAGTACGCCCAGGCGGTCAAGTAGTTCGTGCGTTCGGACGCCCCTTGATGGACCGCGCGGCCATCAGGGCGCGCCGCGCGAGACGCGAGGCCGTAGACTCTGAAGCTCACCGACAAGGAGCGAAAGACTCATGGCTATGATCGAAGAAGGCAAGAAAGCCCCCGCGTTCAAACTCGCCTCGTCCGAGGGCGGAGACGTGAGCCTCAAGGATCTCAAGGGAAAGATCGTCGTCTTGTACTTCTACCCGAAGGACGACACGCCGGGCTGCACGCGTGAGGCCTGCGAGTTCCGCGACACCCAGGGGCCGATCAAGAAAGCGGGAGCCGTGGTTTTCGGGGTGAGCGGCGACAGCCTCGAATCCCACGGGAAGTTCAAGACGAAATACAAACTCAACTTCCCCCTGCTTTCAGATCCGGGCAACGAAGTGGCGGCGAAATTCGGGGCTTTCGGCGAGAAGGTGCTCTATGGACGGAAGTTCATGGGAATCATCCGGGCGACATTCATCATCGACGGCGAGGGCGTGGTTCGAAAGGTATGGGGGCGCGTAAAGGTCGACGGGCACGCCGCGAAAGTTCTCGAGGCCATTCAAGCGATCGCGAAGTAGGGCGCTCCTGGTGCTCACTCCTCCCGGATCGCCGCGATAGGGTCGATTCGTGAGGCGCGCACCGCGGGAATGGCGCTTGCGGCCAGGGCGGCGAATAGAAGGCACGCCGAGCCGCCCACGAAGCTGACCGCGTCGGTAGCGGAGATGCCGTGGAGCCTGCTGGCGAGGACCCGGGTCAGGGCCAGGCCAATGGCCACTCCCAGCAATGAGCCGGCGACGGCAAGGCCGATGCCCCGTTCCAGCACGAGCTTCAGCACGTCGGCCCGCCGCGCGCCGAGGGCGACGCGGACGCCGATCTCTTTGGTGCGCGCCAGAGTCACCAGCGTGATGACGCCGTACAGACCGACCATGCCGAGCACCAGCCCGAGCAGGGAGACACCCGCGCCGATCTGAGCGTCCCGGCTCTGCTCGAAGAGGATGCTGGCCCGGTGTTCGGCGAGCGTGCTGGTTTCGAGCACCGCCATCGAGGCGTCCATCTGAGCGATCCGATTCCGCACGGGGGCGAAGACCGACTCCGGCGCTCCCGCGGTTTCGACCAGGAGCAAGGCGAAGCCTTGAGGCATCTGAGCGAAGGGGACGAAGACGTAGGGCTCGGGAGCCTCGGCCAGATGCGCGATCCGCCCATTCTCCGCGACGCCCACCACCTCGCGTTCGATCCGGCTCTTTCGCCCCATCACCACGCGCTTGCCGATGGGATCCTCGCCCGGCCACATCCGCTCCGCGAAGGTGCGGTTCACCACGGCGACTGGGGTGCTGGCGGCGGAGTCGACCTCGCGCACTCCGCGTCCTTTCAGCATGCGCGCCCCCAGCGTTTCGAAATAGTCGGGGCCCACGATGTCGTAGCGGATCCGGAACGCGTCCTCGCCGGGCGGCGGTGTCACGCCGGGCACGAAGAAGTCGGAAGCCCATCCCGCCTCGTTCGCCTGGGCGGGCAGACGGATGGCGTAACTCGCGTGAAGAACGCCGGGCAGAGTGAGCGCGCCCTGCCGCGCGTCTTCGAAGAAGCGATGACTCGCTTCCTCGTTGTAGCCGCGGAGGGCGGGCACGACGTAGAAGGCAGCCACATTCCGGCCGGGGTCGAAGCCGGCATCGATCCGAGCACTGTGCGACAGACTCCGGGACAGCAGTCCGGCCGCGATGAGGACGACGACCGTCACCGCCATCTGCGATACCACGATCAGCTCCCGCGCGCTCCAGCGTCTGACCCCGCCCGCGGCCTGTCCGGGCTTGAGGTCGGAGATCACATCCGGCCGGCTGTGTCGCCACGCTGGCACGGCCGCGATCAAGAGGGCGGAGACGGCCATGAGCAGAGAGACAAAGGCGAGCAGGCGGAGGTCGAAGCGCGCATCGACCACGTACGCGTCGGATCCGGGAGGAACGAGGACGGGAAGGAAGCTCATCAGGCCCAGGGCCACGAGCAGGCCGAGGCCGACACCGAGGGCGGACAGCAGAAGGCTCTCGGCGAGGAGTTGCCGCGCCAGTCGTCCTCGGGATGCGCCGAGGGCCGCGCGGACCGCGAGTTCGCGTCGCCGGCTTTCGTTACGGGCGAGGGTGAGATTGGCGGCGTTGGCGCACGCGACGAGAAGCACCATGACCACGAGACCGAGGAACACCGCACCTTGAGTCACGCCGCCGCGATACTCGTCATTGAAATCGGCCACGCGCAAGCCCGCTCCTTCGTACTGGCCGGGATCCTCCGTTGCCCACCGCGAGGAGAGGGCCTGAAGCTGCGCGCGCGCCTGCTCGGTCAGGGCCCCGGGGGCAAGCCGCGCATAGACCTCGAACCAGCGCGAGGAACGATCGGTGATCTCGCTCGCGAGGCCCTTGACCGCGAACCGCGCGTGTTCGGCGAGGATGAACACATCGCTCTTGACCGTGCGGTCGAGCCCGACGAACTGCGGCGCCGTCACTCCAACAACCGTGAAAAACGCGTCGTTCAGACGGATCGTCCCGCCGACCACGTCGGCCCGTCCGGAAAGGCGCTCCTGCCAGAGTCGATGGTTGATCACGACAAGCGGGGTCTCCGAGCGCTCGTCACCCGCGCGGAGGCCGCGGCCGCGAGCGACGGGAATACCGAGGGTGTCGAAAAATGCGGGAGACACGTACTTCACGAGAAGCATGCGGGTTTCGCCTTTTTCGTGCAGCGTGACGCCCCGGCCGCCGATCGCCACCACGCTCGAGAACGACGGCGCGGCCGCGGCCATCTCCTGAAACTCCGGATAGGAGATGAGGCCGAAGACCGTCTTGGGCGACGGGCGCGTGATCTTCACCAGGCGTTCGGGTTCGAGGAGCGGCAGCGGTCTGAAGTACAAGGCATCCAGCAGGGCGAAGACCGCGCCGCTGGCGCCGATGCCCAGAGCCAGAGTGAAGGTGGCGAGGGCGGTGAAACCGGGCCGCGCCATCAGGCCCCGCAGGGCCACCCGAAGGTCGTTGAACATCTTGAGCCTCCTTGGCTAGGACGCCCCGGCCGCCCCTTGGGTTAGCCCGAACCGTCTCTATTTACGCCCGCTGGCCTGATAAGTGCAAAGGCCCCCCTGTCCGTTGGTGACGAGTCGGTTCGCTTCTAATCCCGCTCCATTCCCGGGACGAAACGCTGCGGGACGGGGAACCCTGAGGGCGCCCGCTCGCCTTCGATGAATCTGAGCATCAGGACGTTCCCGTGAACGAGGACCGGCTCTGCAAACGGCAACCCGTAGCCGCGGATCCACCACAGGATTTCCGTCTCATCCGCGGGCGCGGCGAGTCGCCACTCCCTGAGGTCCATCCACGACTCCGCGGTGGGTCGCGAGCGGTGAGTCACTCCCCACAAGCGAAGATCACTCCCTCGTTCGTAAAGAGTCAGATTGAAGTGGAAGACGGCGGGCCAGACCTTCCAGTAGCTGCCAACGAAGTGCGTGGCCCTCGTGTCGATAAGGCTCTGGGTGTACGCCCCGAGCCCACGGTCCACATCGTGACGCACCGTCGCGAGGGAAGGCGGACCATAGGCCTGGATTACGCTGGCGGTGAGCGCCAAAAGACCCACCGTCGGTCTTGCGAAACGGAGCAGCCAACCCGCCGTATTCCGAGCGGCCTCTCCACATACCGCCACCGCGGCCACGATCAACGGAACGATTCCCGTGAGCGCGTACCGTTCCGAGGGATCCTCGGCGACGCGGCCAACGACCGCCATGCCGATGATCGCGGCCAAAGCGCCCACGGTCACGACCCCCGCACCGAAGAGGCGCTTGCGCGCGCTCGGGCCGCTCCGGATAAGCCACGCGCCGAGGAGAAGTCCGGCTGCCATCAAGACAGCGAGCCCCGCCCCAAGATAGGCGTGAAATGCGTTCCTGGCCATCATCACAATGGTTCGTCCCCACGAGTCAGGCGGTGCTATGGAGCGCGACTCGCCAAGCGCTCGGGAAAGGACTTCGCTTGCCGCGAAGCCGAGGCAGACCCAGGCCATGGCCGCGACGAGCCGCCGTTTCGGATACCGCCGCACCAGCGCCCCCTCCGCGACGAGAGCTGGAAGCAAGAAGGGAGCCGGGGGGGGGCGCCCCCCCAGCGCCCCCGAGTCCCCCACGCCGGGGGCCCCCGCCCCGAGGCTTCGCGGGTCGCGGGAGAGCACCCCGACCGTCCCAAGCAGCGCAAGTCCCAGGGACGTCCCGTACGGCTGAGGCGTTCCCAGGTATTCGAACCGGGTTGTTGCGCTGGTCAGGAGGATGAACAAGGCGCAAGACAAGGCGCCCACGGCAAACCACCCGCGCCTCAAAAAAAGCCGCGCCACCAGGAAGAAGGCGGCGAGCCCCAGGGCGCAGGTCAGGATGTTTTGAAAGACGAGGTTTGCGAGTGGATGGCGGAGAGGAAGGGCGATCAGGGGCACGAGCATTCCGAAGCGTCCCTGTTCCCAGTAGAAAGGCGTCCAGCGCTCCAGGCTGACGAGCGCGGGCACGATCGAGTCCCCGTTCTGCAGCCGATGAAATGAGCCGAGATTGATCCAGACCGAAGCCGCGAGAAGTACGACACCGGCTGCCAGTGACGGTCGCTTCGCGATGGTCACGTCCGCGAGCCCCAGTGCCCTCGCCAGATTCATCGGGAAGAGCCTAGCCGAGGGTTTGGGCCGACGGCCCTCGCCTTCGGCGTCGCCTTTGGAGGGGCCTTACCAGCCGATGGCCAGGCCGTCCTTGCGAAGGTCGGAGCCGCCCATCAGCAGGCCCGTCTTCGGATCGATCATCACCGCCTGATAGCCGCCCACCACGCCGCGCGCATCGATCACCCGATGCCCGCGCAGTTCCAGGGCCTTTCGGACCTCGGCGCCGACGCCGCTTTCGACCGCGAGATTGGCGCCCATGTGACGCATCCGCGCGGCATCTCCCGCGTCGCGCACGTTCATGCCGAAGTCGACCAGATTCGCAACGATCTGGGCGTGAGCCTGGCCCTGATTGTCGCCGCCCATCACGCCGAACGAAACCCACGGACGGCCATCCTTCAGGAGCATGGCGGGCACGAGGGTGTGGAGCGGACGTTTGCCGGGAGCGATCTGGTTGGGGTGGCCAGGGGTCAGGACGAAGCCCGAACCGCGGTTGTGGAGAGTGATCCCGGTGTCGCCGGCCACGATGCCCGCGCCGAACGAATCGAAGAGAGACTGGATGAGCGAGACAACGTTCCCCTCACCGTCCGCCACGGTGAGGTAGATCGTGTCGCCGAGATCGCGTCCCCCGAACTCGACCGAAGCGCTGGAAATGGCCGCTCCCAGAGGGCCGGCGGAATAGGTCCCCGCTCGCTGCATGCTGATTTCGGGTCGTCGCTTCGCGGCATAGTCCTTTGAGGTCAGCATCGCGAGTGCGCCCTTCGGCATCGACGCGCGATCGGCGAGGTAGGCGCTTCGGTCCGCGAACGCTATCTTCTTCGCCTCGGCCACGAGGTGCAGGTAGTCGGCGCTGTTGTGGCCCATGGCCTTGACGTCGAAACCCTCCATCAGGTTCAACATCTCGAGGGCCACGAAACCCTGGGTGCTGGGCGGCATCTCGAAAAGGTCGTAGCCGCGATAGTTCGTTGAGATGGGCTCGACCCAGTCGGCTCTGTGAGCGGCCAGATCCTCGAGATCGATCAGACCGTCGCGCGACTTCATATCCGCGGCGATGGCCTGAGCGATGGCGCCCTTGTAGAAAGCGTCGCGGCCTTCCTTCGCGATCAATTCCAGGCTCTTCGCGAGATTCGGATTCTTGAAAGGGTCGCCCGCGCGCGGCGCCCTCCCTTCGGGGAGAAAGGTCCGGCTCGCCGCCGGATCGCGCGACAGTTTGCGCTCCGCGGCGGCCCAGTCGCCGGCCACGATCTCGTGGACGCCGAAACCATCCCGCGCATAGCTGATCGCGGGTTGCAGGACCTTACTGAGCGACTGTGTGCCGAAGCGGGACAGCATCTGGCGCCACCCTTCGACCACACCCGGGACGTCGACCGAGAGAGGGCCGGAGTCCGGCACATCCTTGAGGCCACGCCGCGCGAACTCTTCGGGTGTCGCATGGCGCGACGACCGGCCGCTCGAGTCGAGACCGTGGACCTTCTTCGTCTTCGCGTCATAAACGAGCGCGAAGAAGTCTCCGCCGATGCCGTTCATCGACGGCTCGATCACCGCGAGCACCGCCGCCGCGGCGATGGCCGCGTCGATGGCGTTGCCGCCCTCCTGCATCGCACGCAGACCCGCCACGGACGCAAGCGATTGCGACGTCGCGATCATGCCGTGCCTCGCGATGGGGGCGGAGCGCGTGGCGCGGATGTTTCCGACCGGCCGGTCGCCGGGAAAGATGGTCTGAGCCGAGGAGGAAGTCACGAGGACGAGGGCTCCGATCAGATTTGGCAAGAGGGGCCGCATGGGGCCTCCTTTGAAGGAGCGCCCGGGAATACGGGCACGGGGGAAGGCGTTAGGATCCGCGGCGATTCTAAGCATCTTGCGGAGGCCGGCCCCCGCGTCTCGGGAAATCGACCGCGTCCCCCCACCATTCAAGGGCCGCCTCAACGTTCGGGAGGGGCCGAAGAGAGAAACATTATGAGACGCGCGACGATCCTCCTGGTCCTGATCCTGACGATATTCTCGGGCCCGGGCCGGGTGGGGACGGCAAGAGCCCAGTCTGGCTCGGGCACCGGACTCGACCTGATGGATGTGGACGTGATGTTCATCGGCGCGCATCCAGACGACGACACGGGCGTCATGGCGACCTTCGCCCGGTACCTCCTCGACGAGGGGTACAAGGGCACGGTCATTACGCTCACCGGCGGTGAAGGCGGAGGCAACGCCATCGGCCGCGAGAGCGGACCGTCTCTGGGGTTGATCCGCCAGGAGGAGGAGCGGCGATCCCTCGCCATCGTCGGCGTTGAAGCACCGCAGTTCATCGGCCTCGAGGATTTCTATTTCACGCTCTCCGCCGAGGAGGTCCAGAAGCGCTGGGGCGCCACGTGGTTGTGCGATGTCGTGCGTCGGGTCCGCCTGCAGCGGCCCGAGGTGATCCTCACGATGTGGCCGGGTCCGGGAACGCACGGCGCCCATCAGATGGCGGCGCGCGCGGCCACGATTGCCTACGACAAGGCAGGCGACCCCGCCTACTGCGCGGACCAGATCACCCGGGAGTTTTTGAGGCCCTTCGCGCCGGCCAAGCTCTACTACTACCCGAACGACCCGAAAGGACCAGGAGTCGTGACCGTTCACTCGGGCGACGTGTCGCGAAAGGCGTCGAGAACGTACGCAGACATTCGCGCCATCGCCGCCTCGAGCTACCGCAGCCAGGGCTTCGATCGAGGCACGCGCCTGCCCGCCGAAACGCGTCCTGAGGTCTTCCTGCTCGTCAGATCGAGGGTTCCGGTATCGGATCCGGAAACCCATCTCCTCGAAGGCGCCCTGCGCCCGGCCGGGGCCTCTCCGGCGGGGGTGAGGCTCGAAATGATCGCCGCGACCTCGGACGCGCCGATCGGCTCGGACGTCGATGTGGAGATTCCGTTCGCCAATCAGACGACGTCGCCGATGACTGACGTGCGCCTGGAGTTGAAAACACCGGAGGGCTGGACGGTCACCGTCAAGGGTGAGGACACCTTCAGCACAGTCGACGCGGGGAAATCAGTATCGGTTCGATACGCGTTGCGCGCCGGCCTGGGGGTTCGTGTGGGCTCTCCAGCGAAAGTCGATGCGGAATACGAGGCCCGATGGAGCGGGCGGATTGTCTCTGGTCGAAATCCGGTCTGGCTGCGGCCGGTCGCCCCGGTTCAGGTGGCGTTTCGGCCCACCTTCGACATCGCCGGCTATCGAGACTTCGCGAAAGAGACGCGGACTGAGTGGGTCATACCCTCT
The DNA here is from genome assembly GCA_964494295.1 of uncultured Acidobacteriota bacterium. Taxonomy (GTDB): domain Bacteria; phylum Acidobacteriota; class Vicinamibacteria; order Fen-336; family JAGNNV01; genus JAGNNV01. Next base: position 1,614 of record CAZBTT010000132.1, on the reverse strand, counting down.
CTTCCCGCTCGCCTCCCTCTGGTCGTGGGCCGGACCGGAAAAGTGAAAGTCGGGCTCTCCAATCGCTCCAGCGCGGCGGCGCGCGGCGAGGTCAGCCTCACGACCCCCGCCGGAATCCGTCTCGCGAAGCCAGTCGTGGACGTGGTTCCTGCCGGGGAAACCGTCGAGACCGCTCTTGATGTCGAAGTCACCAACGTCGCCTTGGCCGAAGGCCGGCACTCCGCCCGCTTGCCCGTCACGGTGCGGGCGAGCGTGGGAGGTGCGATCAGTGAAGACGCGGCGGAGGTTTACGTCCTGCCATCTCTCACCGCCCCTCGCGTGACCGCGGCTCCCACCATCGACGGCGATCTCTCCGACATGCAGTCGTTTGCCCGCGCTGAGATCAGCTCACGGGATGTCTGGTGGAAGGTCGCGGCGAAAGATGATGCCGACCTGTCCGCATTCTTCTATGTCGCGCACGACTCGAAGTTCCTGTACGTGGGCGCCCACGTCCGGGACGAGAACATCGTCTGCAACATCGCTCCCGATGATGTGAAAGCGCAGCTCCGGTCGGATGCCATCGGAATCACCGTCGATCCGTCGGGTTCGAGCCGTGACACCTCAACCACTCTGCAGGCCGCGGCCTTCCCCTGCACCACCGCGGGGTTCGGGGCGCGGGGCTTCCGCGACGCGGACGCGCGCCAGGGCTTGATGGAGGAAACGGCGCCTGGAATGCGGGTCGCGTCAAAGCGCACCGCGGAGGGTTATGACTTCGAGGCGGCCATTCCCTGGTCGGCCATGGTGAAACAACCTCTGCCGGGCGATGAGATCGGCCTCAATATCGTTCTCTACGATGGCGACGACAAGGACGCGCGGATCGGGGCCAATATCTCAGAGACCGGACTCGCCTGGGCCGCATTCGAGTGGGGTGGAAAACAAGCGCTGCCGTATCTCTGGCCGCGGGTGATTCTCGGCCGGTAACCCCCGGCTTCAGCCAAGGAGGATCCGCATTTCGTTCGACGGCTCGAAACCGAGCGTCTCATAAAGCGAGCGGCCTTCCTTCGATGCATGGAGGGCGACCCGGGCCACGCGCTGGCCACGACTCCATTCGATGATCGCCTCCATGATTGCGCGGGCGACACCGCTCCGACGATGGTGGGGTTCGGTATAGACATTCAGAACGTACGCCTCCATGGCGCCTTGAAGGGTTCCCGGGCGCGGAAGCAGCGGCCGAAGCCAGACGCCGCCCCCACCGACCACTGTTCCCTCATACTCCACGAGGAAGCCGAAGTACTCGCGAGCCTCGATGAGCGCGGCGAGGTGATCCGTGGACGCGTTCTCGATGATGGCGGCGCCCTGCTCGTCCACTTCGTCCATGTCGCGGAACATCGAGGCGCGATGGTGGGCGAGAACGTACGCCTCGTCCGCGCTGGCGAATCGGAGGGTGTAGGTGCCACGCGGACCGTCAAACTGTCGGATCATTTGACCCCATGTGCCATCCGGATACTTAACTTGATGGAGTTTCTGGGGTCAAGTGAGACCGGCGTTGCGATTCCCAGCGGGATGGGCGCAAACTACCTCCCCACTTTTCAGGAGACGAAGAACCATGGCCATCCGATTGGGCGACACCGCCCC
>CAZBTT010000131.1:0-10813 GCA_964494295.1 uncultured Acidobacteriota bacterium | reverse complement strand
CGTCGGATCCCGTGATGGCAGTGATGCCGTCGCTGCCCGCCCGCGCGAACGAGCCGATCCGCGCGGGTGCGCGCTGGTATTCGGGCGCGCTGCACGCGCACACCCACAACAGCGACGGCGCTCTTTCCGCGCAGGCGCTCGCCGCACGGGCGCAAGCTGAGGGTCTTGATTTCATCGCCATCACCGATCACAACAACACCGCCCATCAGCGCGAGGCCATCGACGTTCCCGGTCTCCTCACCATCGTGGGCGAGGAAGTGACGACGCCGGGCGGCCACATGAACGTCTGGGGCCTCAGCGGTCTGCGCGACTTTGTGGATTTCCGCGTCTCGCCAGGCGATCCCTCGATCGTCGATCTCGTGAAGAGCGTGGCGTCGCGGGGCGCGCTGATCGGGATCAATCATCCTTACTCCTCGTGCGTCGCCTGCTCGTGGACCCACGCCGTCCCCGTGGGCATCGGCACGATCGAGATCAGCGGCCGCGAACCCGAGGAGATGCCGCGCGCCGTGGCGTTGTGGGACATGCTCCTGCGCCAGGGTCGCCGCGTCACCGCCATCGGGGTGAGCGACTGGCATCGCGGCGACGCGCCGCTCGGCTCGGCGAGTGTTCGCGTGTGGGCCAGCGAACTTTCAACCCGCTCCGTCCTCGACTCGATCCGCGAAGGTCGCGTGATCGTGATGATCGATGGAACGACACCGCCCCCCGATGTGGTCGTGAGCGCGGGCGCCCGGCAGGCGCGGGTCGGTGACACTCTGGCCCTCAATCCGGGCGACGCTTTCGCGGTGACGGTGGGGACGGATGCGCCCCTTTATCAGGGCGCACGCGCGGAGTTGCTCTGGAACGGGGAGCGGATCGCGGCCGCACCGCTCGTTGATGGCAAGGTCGCTTTCGACAGATTCGCTTCGACAGGCGGCTACCTTCGCGTTCACATCCTCGCCGCATCCGGCTCTCCGCTCGCCGTGACGAACCCGATCTGGATCCGCACACCGGCGCGCTGATGTCCCGCCGTCTCGTTGCTCTCTGTCTGATCTTCGCGGCGGCCACGAGCCACGCGCAGAGCGACGACCTCGTGACGCCCATCCGCATCGGCCGCCCCGACGCGCCGCTTGTGATCTCGATGTGGGCGCAGCAGGAGTACTCGCATCTCGCGGCGCGCGAGGACCAGGCCGCGATGTTCCACCGGATCTTCCGCGACTGGGCGATCGCTCACCCCGACATCCGCATCGACATCTCGGCCATGCCGGCGCTCGAACTGCACAAGGCCAAGCTCATGATGGCGGCGGCGAATGGCCGCCTTCCCGATGTCGCGTCGATCGACAGTTTCTGGGTGCCCCTGTTCATGGCGGGAAAACACATCCAGCCCCTCGACCCTTTCTGGCCGAAGGAGGATCGTGATGATTTCCTGCCCTTCACGATCGACACGCTCTCCGATGCCGCGGGCCACGTCTACGGCATGTGGCACGGGACAGACTGCCGCGTCCTCTACTACCGCAAGGACCTCGTACCCGTGCCGCCCTCGACGTGGGATGAACTCATCACGATGGCGAGTCGGATCACGAAGGAGAAGAAGATCTCGGGGTATCTCTTCAACGCCGGGAGGTGGGAAGGATCGGTCTTCGATCACCTTCCGATGTTCTGGGGCCAGGGTGGGGAACTGGTCGATGAGAACGGTGCGCCGGTGTTCGGCCTGCCGCCCCATCGCGAAAAGATGGTGCGCGTCCTTGAGTTCATGCGCGACGCGGTGGCGAAGGGCGCTTCACCGAGCTCAGTCCTGGCCAACAACGACTACCAGCAAATGTCCTCGGCCGCCATCGCGGGGGATGTGGCGATGTTCCTTGGCGGAAGCTGGCAGGTGCGCGAACTCCAGCCGAGCCTCTCGAAGGAGCAATTCGCGCTGTGGGATGTCGCCCCCGTGCCGCAGCGAGAAGCGGGTGTGGTTTCGACAGGCGCCGGCGGCTGGATCTGGGTCAGTTTCGCGAAGGAGCCCGCCAAGCAGAAAGCGGCGGCCGAACTGATCCAGTTCATCGAATCCGCGAAGAATGTGGGCGCCATCTCGCAACTCGCGCATCAGCTCCCCGCGCGCGCGAGCGTCTATCAGCAATTCCCGTACTTCCGCGAGGATCATTTCCACAAGCGCTTCGGGGAGTGGCTGGCCCTGGCGCGCGCGCGTCCTGCTGTGCTCATCTACCCGGCGATCTCCGAACAGCTCCAGCTCGCCATCGGTTACGCGGTCTCCGGGGAAAAGACACCGGAGGTCGCGGTTGATGGCGCGTGGAACGCAGTTGTGCAGATCGCGGACAGGCAACGCGCGGGGGAGGCGCCGCCTCCTTCTTTCGATCCCGTCCTGTTCGTGCCTGCGATTCTGACTGTGGCGTTGTTCGGTTTCGGTCTGCTCGCGGTGTGGAGAGAGAACCGCGCCCTGGTGGTGTGGCTCGCTCCGGCTCTGGCCCTGGCCGCGTCATTCCTTCTCTATCCCATGCTCGAGTTGATCCGGCTCTCAGGAACGAACGCCACCACCGAGGGCGCGGGGTATTCGTACACCACGTCGACTCTGGCTTCGGTCGCGGGCGATCCCGGACTGCCGCGGATGCTCCTCGTCACCTTGATCTTCGTGGCCGCCTCGGTGGCGCTTCAACTTCTCATCGGCCTCGGTCTGGCGGTGCTGATCGACTCCGCGAGACGACGAGGCACGTGGGGAACGATGTTCGCGCGCGCGTCGGTGGTGAGCGCGTGGGTGATCCCCGGTGTTCTCATCGGTGTGTTGTGGAGGATCCTCCTGATGGAGAACCGCGCCGGCATCGCGACATATGCGGGCTCATTCGTCGGTCTGCCGGCGATGCCGTTTCTCTCCTCGGGTTCGTTCGCGCTGGCGTCAGTGGTGATCGCGAATGTGTGGCGCGGTTCGGCCTTCAGCATGATTCTGCAGTTCGCCGGGCTGATGCGGATTCCCAAAGAGCTGCACGAGGCCGCCGATCTCGAGGGCCTCACCCGCATGCAGCGGCTGCGCTGGCTGATCCTGCCTCAGCTCAAACCGATCCTCGCCTTGAACCTGATCCTGATCACCATCTCGACGCTCAACACCTTCGACATGATCCTGCCCCTGACCGGCGGTGGCCCCGCCCGGCAGACCGAGGTGATCGCGCTGTACATGTACCGGGCGGCGTTCTACTCGCTCGAGGCCGGCCGGTCCGCAGCCATCGCGGCGGTGATGCTCGCCCTGAACCTCGCCCTCGCCTTTGTCGCGGTGCGCGTGATGCGCAGACAGGCGGCTTCATGAAGAAGCGGGCCGATCGTCCCCTCCAGATAGCTCTGCTGCTGATCGCGGCCGCCTTCCTGCTGCCTCAGCTTTGGCTTTTCTCTCTGTCGCTCAAGACCAAGGCCGAGGTGTACGAGTATCCGCCGCAACTCATCTCCGACGACGCCTCGTTCGCCAACTACGTGGCCGTGATCGAGAAGACGCAGATTCCCTTCTACCTCTGGAACAGCGCGCGGGTGGCGGTTCTCGCGACCGCCTTCACGCTGCTCATCGGTGTTCCCGCGGCCTACGTACTTTCGCGCGAGCGGTTCAAACGCCGCGACGGTCTCGTGTTCCTCTTCCTCGCCGCGCAGATGGTTTCCCCCCTGATCCTGCTCGTGCCCATCTACGGCCTCGTCGCCAAACTCGGCCTGCTCGACACCCACGCGGGCCTGATTCTCGTCTACGCGGCGATTCAGGTCCCCTTCACCGTCGTGGTGCTCAAGAGCTTTTTCGATGGTCTGCCCACGTCGCTCTTCGAGGCCGCGCGCCTCGACGGCTGCTCGCGTTTTGAGACCTTCCGGCTCGTGGCCCTGCCGCTGCTCGGTCCCGGTCTGGCCTCGGTCGCGATATTCAACCTCGCCGCCTACTGGTCGGAGTTCTGCCTCGCTCTCGTCCTCCTCGATTCCCAGGCGCGGTTCACCATTCCGGTGGGCCTGTTCAGCTTCCAGAGCGGCTATGAGACAGAATGGCATCTGGTCGCGGCCGCGAGTTTCATCGGTCTGCTGCCCGTGCTTCTGGCCTTCATTTTCCTGCAACGCTTCTTTGTCTCCGGCCTGACCGCGGGCGCCACCAAAGGATGATCCTGTCTTGAACGCACTCGTTCCCACCCAGGTCCACGTCATCTCGCACACCCATTGGGATCGCGAGTGGTATCTCACCCGCGAGGACTACCGCCTGCGTCTGATCGATCTCGTGGACGGCGTGCTCGACCGCATGGACCGGGATGACGCGTTCACGTTCTTCCATCTCGACGGCCAGACCATCGTGCTCGAGGACTATCTCGAGGTGCGGCCCGATCAGAAGGAACGTCTGCGCCGCCGTATTGGGGGCGGGCGGCTGCTTGTCGGGCCCTGGTACGTCATGCCCGACATGTTCCTCGTCAGCGGGGAGTCGCTCGTCCGGAATCTCTCCATCGGACATCGCATCGCCGAATCGTTCGGCGGCGTGATGCGGGCGGGATACACGCCCGATCCTTTCGGCCACGTCGCCCAGATGCCGCAGATCCTCGCCGGTTTCGGTCTCGACAACGCGATTCTGTGGCGCGGCTTCGGCGGTCCGCGGTCGGAATACGTCTGGGAGGGTCATGACGGCACGCGTGCGCTTCTCCTCCATTTCCCGCGCGAGGGCTACTGCAACGGCTTCCGTCTGCCGCTGCTGCCCGCGGCAAAACGGGCGAAGGAGGCTTTCGCGGTGGTTTCGCGTGAGAGGTCGCGTTCCTCGGTGGGTTCGGTTCTCCTCATGGCCGGCGTGGATCACACGGAGCCGCACCCGGAGTTGCTGACCCTTGTCGCCGAGATCGGGTCCGCGCAGGGTGTAGCGGCGGCACTCTCCACTCTGCCCGCGTATGTCGATGCTGTCCGCACCGCGGTTGCGTCGAAAGGCGTCGAACTCGACGTCGTCCACGGCGAACTTCGCGCCGGCGAGGATTATTCGAACCTGCTTCCGGGAGTCCTGTCCGCGAGGACTTACCTCAAGAAGAGCAATGTCCGCGCCCAGACCCTGCTCGAGAAGACGGTCGAACCGCTGGCGCTTTTCGCATGGCTCGCCGGAGAGGCGCATCCTTCCGGGGTTCTCGCGTACGCGTGGAAGACGCTGATCGAGAATCATCCGCACGACAGCATCTGCGGCTGCAGTATCGACGAGGTTCACGACGAGAACGACACGCGCTTTGCTCGTGTGCTCCAGGTCGCGGACGGTCAGGCGAAGCGTTCGCTGAGAGCCCTCGCGCGTCGCGTTGAACCGGCGCCTGCGGGGTCGGTGCGATTCCTCGCCGTGAACACGGACGTGCACGTCTTCGACGGCAGGATCGATGTGGCGATCGACCTGCCGGTGGAGAGCGCAGAGGCTGGGCGCATCCTCGATTCCGATCTCTTCGACGCGCCGCTGGCGTTCTTTCCGCGCGGGTCTTCGATCGTCGGCGTCACCGATCCGGAGGGCCGGGCTGTTCCCTTCGAGGAGGTGCGCCGCGAGAATCGGATCGAACAGTGGACGAGCCGGGTCGAGGTGCCGCTCGCGGTTCATGTCGAACGCGTGCATCTGGCGTGCCTGGTGTCGCTGCCCGCCGCGGGCTTCGTGGCGTTTGATGCGAAGGTCGGGACGGCCGGCGCCGCGACCGCCGCAGGCGTGGCCGAGGGCAGTCGGACCATCGAGAACGACCTGCTCCGGGTCGAGGTCAACGGTGATGGAGCCCTCAACGTCCTCGACAAGCGTTCCGGCGTGGTCCATCGACACGTTCTCGAGATCGAAGATGTCGGAGACGTGGGAGACGAGTACAACTACTCGCCGCCCGCACAGGACAGCCGGATCACGAATCGCGGCGTCTCCGGGGCCACGGTATCGCGGCACTCGTCCGGCTCGCTGCGAAGCGGTCTACGAATCGAAGGCGTGCTCGACCTGCCAAGGGCGGCAAGCCCGGATCGCGCCCGCCGCACCGTCGAGACGGCGCCTTTGTCCTACGCGTTCGATGTCGAGCTGACCCAGGGTTCTCCGGTGGTTTCCTGCCGCGTGAGCGTCACGAATCACGCCGCAGACCACCGACTCCGAATCCTCTTCCCAACCGGCGCCCGCGCGGTCAGCCAGTCGCGCGCCGACAGCGCTTTTGGTGTGGTGTCGCGATCGGCGCAACGCTTTGTCCCTTCAACGCCGATGCCGGAAGCGCCGGTGAACGCCGCTCCGCTCCAGTCCGTGGTCGATGCGGGCGACGCGTCCGTCGGAATGACCGTGCTTAGCGAAGGGCTGATGGAGTACGAGGTGATGGCCGCTGCCGATGACGCCGATGTCGCGCGGATAGCCCTCACCGTCCTTCGCTCGGTGGGCTGGCTTTCGCGTGAAGACCTCGCGACGCGCAAAGGCAACGCCGGCCCGAGCCTCCCGACGCCGGGCGCGCAATGCCTGGGCGAGTGGGATTTCCGCTTCGCCTTCGTGCCCCGCGCGGCACCGCCCACGGAAAGCGCTTTGTGCGACCTTGGTCGCCGCTTCCTGGCCCCGCCGAGTGTCGTGGTTGGAACCAACGGTCCCGCGAACGACGCGCCGCTGTCGTGCCGGCATTCTTTCCTCGCGGTGGAGAGCGCATCTGACCCCGCCCTCGCCCTGAGCGCGCTCAAGAAGGCCGATGAACGCGACGCGGTGATCCTGCGCGCCTTCAACCCAGGAGCAGTCCCAGTTCAAGTCACAGTGACGCGCGACCGCCCGATCACCGCGGCATTCGCAACGAACCTGCGCGAACAGGCGCAGCAACCGATGCCGGTAAAAGAGGGCCGATTAGCAGCGACGGTCGGCCCCCACAAAATCGTAACGCTGGATCTTGGCGGAAGGGACTAGTCGCTCCCGTCATTGCGAGGAGGGGAACGAGGAGCGGCCGACGAAGCAACCCCGTCTTCCCACTACCAGGCCCGCGTACGCGATCCGCTACTTCGGCTGGTGCTTTGTGATCGCGAGGTCGTACACGTAACCGCCGAGGATGCCGCCGATCAACGGGCCCACGATCGGGACCCACCACCAGCCGGTTCCCGCGGTGAAGACTTCTCCTCCCCAGCCCGCCATCAAGGTGAAGAGGCGCGGGCCCAGATCGCGGGCGGGGTTGATGGCGTACCCCGCGTTGAAGCCGAAGGTCATTCCGATCAGCACCACCGCCGCGCCGACCAGGATCGGCTGGAGTCGTCCTTCGGGTGCGAAGTTCTTCGGGTCGCCGATCGCGAGGACCAGCAGCATGAGCAGAGCGGTGCCGACGATCTGATCGATAAGGCCGCCGGGGAAGGTGCTGAGGAAATCCTGCGGGTAGGTGGAGAAGATGCCCGCGGTGGCCTTCGCTCCGGTGATGAAGCGGGTTCCGCCATCGAAGCGGTCGAAGGCTTCGCGGTACGTGACAAAGGTGACGAGAGCGCCCGTGAAGGCTCCGGCGGTCTGGGCCAGGCAGTAGGGAATGACCTTGCCCCAGGCGAAGCCGCGGTGCACGGCGAGCGCGACCGTCACCGCCGGGTTCAGGTGCGCGCCGGAAACGCCGGCTGAGACGTAGATCGCCATGGTGACGGCGAGACCCCACGCGATGCTGATCGAGACGTAGGTTCCATTCGCGTTCCCCGACAGCACCACCTGCGCCACCACTGCGGTGCCGAAGACGATGAGAACGAACGTTCCGAGGAACTCGGCGAGCGCTTCGCGCGCGGTGCCTTTCAGCATGGGTGTCTCATCTCCTTGCGACGGCCGGGTGAATTTCGATCTGCACGGCGTCGCCGTCCAGGGGCAGGATCAATTCACCCGTCCAGGAAAAGACAGTCTGGTCGGGCTGATCCTGTGCGTTCATCAGAAAGAGTCGGGTGATCCGGCGCAGACGCGCGGGGCCCCTGGGCCCCTTCGCCACCGCCTCGCCTTTCTTGGGCGGGCGGGAATGGGCGCGTATCTGAATCTGCGTCACGTCCTTGGCGAGCGCTCCCTCCGGCAGGGCCACCGCGCCACGGAAACATCCGTTCGGGAAGTTGTCGGGCGAACGTGAGATCCTGAACTCCGGCACCCGCCCGGTTGAATCGAAGAAACGCGTCCCTCCGCGCCCGTCCGCGACTCCAAGCGCGAATGTGAACGTCGCGAAGGCCGAGTCTTCGGGCGCCGCGCAAGCCTCGAGCACCGCGTAGCGTCGTGGATCGAAGATCCGCTTCGATCCAGGTTTGGGCGAATTCCGAACCCGCCCTTCACGTCGCGCCTCCAGTGCCGTCACCGCGTAGGTCCAGGGGTGCTGATCCATCACTAACTCGCGCGAAGCGCCTGAGAGGTCGATCGCGAGGGGGGCAAGCGTGTAGCGCTGGTGTGTGAGTCCCTCGTCCTTCACCATGTTGTTGTCGGTGATCACGTAAAGAAGAGGATGCCGGCCCTCGCGGCGGCCGCGGAACGGCACGATCTCATGGTCCTTTCCCTGGAACGTCTCTTCGATCACTTTGCCGTTCCGATCGAATTCGATTCCGTAGACGTATTCAAGGTCGGTCAGCCGGCCCCAGGTGGCAAGGAGTCGATCCGCGGGAGTCCCGCCGTCTTCGTTGCTGAACACCACCGAGTAGCGGAAGCGAAACCCGCGCTGTGTGGTTTCCTTCTCGTACCACATGAGCAGCGGAACGTCCGTGAAGCGGCCGACCGTGTTGGGACGCGCGTACAGAACCGGGGCCAAGGCCACCGCGTCGTGTTCGGGATCTGAAGCGGTGAGGGCGGTGAACGCGACGTTGCTCACCTCGGCGTTCGCGATCTTCTTCGCCGACGCCCGCCGGTCGAGCGAGATCTTCAAGGAGTGCGTGCCCTTGGCGAGCGGCCCGAGCAGAACCTTGTAGTCGGCGGGTGTGGCGCCGCGCGTCAGGAAGAGATGCTGTGAATACGCGCCATCCACCTCCAGCCGAAGCACCGCGGCCTCGCGCCCGGCGCGGCCCCAATCGCAGCCGGAGCAGCCTGCGTTCACGGAGGCCACCACCTCGGCGTCCTGCGCGACTTCCAAGGACACGGTCTTGAGGACGGCAGGGCTCGACGGCTCCGCGGGCAACAGACTCATCGCGAGCAGACCGAGGGCGAGAGCATGTCTCATCATTTCGAATGGCGGGGAGTATAGAGTCGCGCCCACCAGGCTGAGCCCAAGAGAGATGAGAGTTCGCTTCGAGAAGGTTTCCAAGCAGTTCGGAGCGCACCGCGCGCTTCGTGAGATTGACTTGGATATCGAGCCGGGCGAGTGCCTCGTTCTCCTCGGGCCCTCCGGCTGTGGCAAGACCACGCTGCTCCGATTGCTCGCCGGTCTCGAGGATGTCGATTCCGGCCGCATCGTGATCGGCGATCGCGATGTCGCGCAGGTTCGGGCTGCGGACCGCGACGTCGCGATGGTCTTTCAGAACTACGCTCTCTATCCGCATCTGACCGTCTTCGAGAACGTCGCGTTTCCTCTCCGGGCACGTCGGGTCGCGCCGGCCGAGATCGACACGCGGGTTCGCGCGGCTCTCACGCGGATGGAGCTTGCCGCCCTCGATGCCCGAAAGCCCGCTCAGCTCTCAGGCGGTCAGCAGCAGAGGGTGGCCCTCGCCCGCGCGCTCGTCCGGAACCCGGCGGTCTATCTGATGGACGAGCCGCTTTCGAATCTCGACGCCCAACTCAGGCTGCAGACCCGCACGGAATTGCGGCGTCTCCAGCAGGAGCTTCGCACGACCACGGTCTACGTGACCCACGACCAGGGCGAGGCGATGACCCTCGGCGACCGCATCGCGCTGCTGCGCGATGGCGCCATCGAACAGATCGGGCCGCCTCTCGAGTTGTACCAGCGGCCGGCCACGCGCTTCGTCGCCACCTTCCTCGGCTCTCCACCCATCAACCTGTGGAAGGCCACGCCAACGACTGGCGGGATGCGCGCTGTCGGCATCAACTTCCCGTGGAGCGGGCCGTCGGGCGGAATCGCGGTGGAGATCGGCGTTCGGCCCGAGGATGTGGCGGTCCACGAAGCCGACCAGCCTGGATCGGGCCGGGTTCAGGGGATGGTTTCGCTGACCGAACCGATGGGAAACGAGACGATCGTGACCCTCGCCGCAGGCGGCGAACGCGTGGTGGCCCGGGCCGCGGCCGGCTTCTCCGCCCGTCCCGGGGCGGCGGTGTTCTTCTCGGTCGCGAAGGACAAAGTCCACTTCTTCAGCGCAGAGACCGGCGGCCTCCTGGTCTGACCATTCAAACAGCTGGAACGTTCCAAGGCGCGTCCCTTGCGGCTTTCGACCGGTTGACAGTGGGGAAGAACTGAGCGTATCTTGCGACCAATTCGTCACCGGGCGGTCACGCGAATGTCACCCTGGTTCGCCATGATCCGCCCCGATCTAAAACTTAGGAGAGACACGATGAAGCGAGTTCTTGCCGCGGTCATGGCGTTGTTGTGCATGGCGCCCGCCGTTTTGGCCCAGATTGACCGAGCCTCCCTGGCCGGCACGGTGAAAGACAGCGCCGGGGGCGTCCTGCAAGGCGCCACGGTCACGGTCACCAATGTCGCCACGAACGTGGCCTCGAAGGCGACCACTTCCAGCAGCGGCACTTTCCTGGTGGTGAACCTTCAGTCCGGACAGTACCTGGTCGAAGTCGAGGCCCAGGGTCTTCAGAAGGCGGTTCAGTCGGTCATCCTCGAGATCGGCCAGCGCGGCCGCGTGGACATCGCTCTCTCCGTCGGCTCCATGAGCGAGTCGGTAACGGTCGAAGGCGTTCGGCGGCTGCTCAACACGGAAGATGCGACCCTCGGGTCGGTCATCGATCAGAGCGCGGTGGCGATGTCCGTGGTCACCTTCGTCGGCGCCGCGACCT
>CAZBTT010000130.1:0-10835 GCA_964494295.1 uncultured Acidobacteriota bacterium | reverse complement strand
CTGGGCCTGCTTCTCGCGGATGAGACGCAGCTTCATCTCCGGGGTCGCCTGGGCGAGGAAGTCGTCGACCCCCGCTTCGGCCGCAATCGCGGCGGCGGTGAGGGGATTGTCGCCGGTGATCATGATGGTCGCGATGCCCATCTTCCGCAGTTCGGCGAAACGTTCACGGATGCCGCCCTTCAAGACATCCTTGAGGTGAATGACGCCGAGGACGCGCGGCCCATCGGCGACAACGAGCGGGGTACCGCCGGACTTCGCCACGGTCTCGACGTGCGTGTGGACGTCGGCAGGAAAGGCGCCGCCGAGCGACTTCACGAAGGCCTCGACCGCGTCCGCGGCTCCCTTTCGGACCTGTCGGCCATCGAGGTTCACACCGCTCATCCGCGTGGTGGCGGAGAAGGGAACGAAGTGAGCGCCGAGTCCCTCCACGGCCCGCTCACGGATCCCGAAGAGCTGTTTCGCGAGGACCACGATCGACCGGCCTTCGGGCGTCTCATCGGAGAGGGACGAGAGCTGCGCGGCATCCGCGAGGGCCAGAGGATCGAGGCCCGGGGCGGGAATGGGGTTCGTGGCCAGGGGATTGCCGGGGGGGATCGTGCCCGTCTTGTCGAGGAGCAGGACGTCGACGTCGCCCGCGGCCTCGACTGCTCGCCCGGATGTCGCGATGACGTTGGCGCGGATCAGGCGGTCCATCCCCGAGATGCCGATCGCGGAGAGGAGGCCGCCGATGGTGGTGGGAATGAGGCACACGAGCAGGGCGATGAGCACGGTCACCGTGACGGGCTGGCCCTGCCCCGCGGCGTGAACCGCGAAGAGCGAGAAGGGGAGAAGCGTCGCGGTGGCGAGCAGGAACACGATCGTCATGAAAGCGAGGAGGATGTTCAGGGCGATCTCGTTCGGCGTCTTCTGCCGCTTGGCGCCTTCGACGAGGGAGATCATGCGGTCGAGGAAGGCTTCGCCCGGATTGACGGTGATTCGTACGACCAGCCAGTCGGAGAGGACGCGGGTACCACCGGTAACCGCACTCCGGTCTCCGCCGCTTTCGCGGATGACCGGCGCGCTCTCGCCGGTGATGGCGCTCTCGTCGACCGACGCCACACCTTCGATCACTTCGCCATCGGCGGGAATCGTGGCCCCGGCTTCCACCAGGACGATGTCGCCCCGACGCAGATCGGGCGCCGCGACCAACGTGAAGGGGGAGGTGCGAACCGTTGTCGAGAGGCGCTTCGCCAGGATGTCACGCCGGGCTCGACGCAGGGAATCGGCCTGGGCCTTTCCGCGGCCTTCGGCGAGGGCTTCGGCGAAGTTGGAAAACAAGACGGTGGCCCAGAGCCACGCGGAGACGCCGAGGATGAATGCCGAAGGCGCTTCGGCGGCGCCGAACAGCGCGCGGATGCCAAGGACCAGGGTGAAGACGCTGCACACCTCGGTCACGAACATCACCGGATTCTTCGCCATGTAGCGCGGATCGAGCTTGAAGAAGGCCCCGACCAGGGCGGGCTTCACCAGGGTGGGGTCGAACATCGAGCGGGTTCGGACGGGGGTTGTCATCGGTGTCTCCCTCAGGCGGACATCATCAGGTGTTCGACGATCGGGCCAAGGGCCAGGGCGGGGAGGAAGGTCAGGGCCCCGACCAGCATCACCATCGCCAGCAGGAGAAGGACGAAGAGCGGAGTGTGGGTGGGGAACGTCCCCGCACCCGCCGCGACCACCTTCTTGCGCGCGAACGAACCCGCGAGAGCGAGGACGGGAATGGCGATCCAGTAGCGCCCGACCAGCATGGCGATGCCGAGAAGGAGGTTGTAGAAGGGCGTGTTCGTCGACATCCCCCCGAAAGCGCTTCCGTTGTTGTTGCCGGCCGAGGAGAAGTTGTAGAGAGCCTCACTGAAACCGTGCGGACCGGGATTGAAGACTCCCGCGCGCCCGGGTTCCATGACTACGGCGATGGCCGTCCCCAGGAGGACCATGACCGAGGGAGCCAGCAGGGCCAGCGACGCCATCTTGACCTCGAAGGCTTCGATCTTCTTGCCGAGGTATTCGGGCGTCCGTCCGACCATGAGGCCCGCGATGAAGACGGTCACGATCGCGAACACCAGCATGCCGTAAAGCCCCGAACCCACGCCGCCGAAGATGACTTCGCCGAGCTGCATCAGGACCATGGGGGCGAGACCGCCGAGCGGTGTGAACGAGTCGTGCATCGCGTTGACGGAACCGTTCGAGGCCGCGGTGGTGGCGGTGGCCCAAAGCGCTGACTGGGCGACGCCGAAACGCGCCTCCTTGCCTTCCATGTTGCCGCCCGGTTGAGTGTCATTCGCGATATCGGCAGCACCCAAGGTGGCGAACATCGGATTGCCCGACTGTTCGGCCCATGCGGTGAAGCCGTAGAACAAGGTGAAGGCCACGGTCATCGCCACGAGCAGGGCGATTCCCTGGCGCGAATCGCCCACCATCCGGCCGAAAGTGAAGCACAACGCGGCCGGGATCAGGAGGATCGAGAGGAGCTGCGCGAGATTCGACAGCGACGTGGGGTTTTCGAGCGGATGCGCCGAATTGACGTTGAAGAAGCCCCCGCCGTTGGTGCCGAGTTGTTTGATCGCGACCTGCGAAGCCGCGGGCCCCACGGCGATGGTCTGCTCCGTCACCGGCTTGCCTTCCGCGTCCGCGCCCGGTTGAACGAGGCTCACGGTTTGCGAAGGCTCGAAGGTCTGCACCACGCCCTGAGAAACCAGGAGCACGGCGAGAACCAGGGACAGCGGAAGCAGCACGTAGAGGGTGCTCCTGACCATGTCCACCCAGAAGTTGCCGATCGTCTCGACTTGTCTGCGCGACAGGCCTCGGATCAAAGCCGCGAGTATCGCCATGCCGGTGGCCGCGGAAACGAAGTTCTGTACGGTGAGCGCGAGCATCTGAGTCAGGTAACTCATCGTGGTTTCGCCTCCGTAGCCCTGCCAGTTGGTATTCGTCGCGAAGCTCACGGCGGTGTTGAACGCCGAGTCGGGCGTGATCGGGCCGAGGCCCTGAGGATTCAAGGGCAGGAGGTGCTGCAGGCGCTGAATCGCGTACACCGCGAGGAGACCAAAGCCGTTGAAGACGAGCATCGCCGCCGCATACGCGGTCCACTTCATCTCGGCTGCGGGCGGTACGCCGGCCAGCCGATAGAGGGCGCGCTCGAGCGGCCCGAGAATCGGATCGAGCCATGTTGGCTTGCCTTCGAATACCCGGGCCATGAACACGCCCAGGGGCCAGGCGAGAAGGATGAGCAGGACGACGAAGGCTCCGCCCTGCACCAGCGCATTGGCGGTCATCAGAACCACTCCGGCTTCAGAAGGGCCACGAGGAGGTAGCCGAGAAGAGCGAGAGCCACAAGGCCCGCGACGAGGTAAAGAGGAGTCATGTGCGGTCCTCCAGAAGTCTCGCGAACAGGGCGATCAGGCCGAAGCAACCGGCAAAGAACAAGAGCGCGATACCGAGATAAGCCGTGTCCATACACAGGTCCTTTCGTGCCTCAGAACCACGCCGTCAGTCCGAGGGTGAGTGTTGATTGCGATTTCGCGGACGGGACCGACTCACTGTTCTCGAAGTAGATCGGATCGTGGGCGGAATCGCGCCGGAACTCGAGCCGGATCGCCATGCGATCGGCGGGCCGTGCGTCGAGCGTCGCGGTGAGCGAGCGGACCCGCTTCGTCGGGAAGAAGATCGCCGAGGCTGTGCCCTCGGTGGAAGAGGGGACCGTTTCATCCAGGATGTCGGCGCGGCCCGCGACGTAGAGCCAGTCGTTCGCCTTTACCCTTGCGGCCAGGGCCCCGGCGCGCCAGCTCGCGCGGCCGAAGGTCGTGCTTTCAAATCCGGCATCCGCATGCGCCTGAACCGACAGGGTGGGGGACACCGTGACCGTGAGGTGGGAGTCGAACAGGTTCCGCCATGGCTCGCCCTCGGCGGAGCCACGGGAGCGTTCCGCGCCGCCGAAGTAAAGAAGGCTCGCCGTGACCTTGTCGGGCTTCGTATACAGGCCCTGCACCGAGATCGACTTCTTTCCGTTGGTATCGGTGACGCTGTTCCAGCCGTTGTAGACGGCGGCGGTCACGCTCCATCGCTCACTCACCGGATAGGTCGCCCGGAAGCCCGCGTGGTAGAAGGGCAGCCCGTAGAAGAGGGTCGAGCGCGACCAGGTCCAGTTGTCCTTGATTGGAACGGCTTCGGGCCCGATGGGAGAGAGGAAGATGCCGCCATCGAGGGTCAGTCCCTTGCCGGCCGGAGCCTTCCACGCGACGGTGGCCTCGAGGACGTGACGCACATCGTTCGTCGCTTCCGACCCGTAGTAGATGTCGGGAGTGTCCCCGGTCTGAAGGGCCAGGCGTCCCGAGACCGCTCCCGCGGTCCAGCGCGTGTCGACCACCGCGTTCGATAGCGCGAAAGAGTTGTGACGGGCGTCGAATCCCCGAAACGCGGTGACGCCGTTTTCGGGCTTGTTGAAGTTCCAGGAGACGTAGGTCTCGACGAAAGCACTGACCGTGATCGCGGGCGGGACCTTCTGAGTCTCCGCGGCCCGAACCGTCACCGGATTCAGGGCCAGGGCCATGGCCCCGCTCATGAGCGCCGCACGGGTGGGCGGTTTCGGCCCCCTTCTTCGCGTCGGGGGTCGACCGACCGTACGCCTGAACAGAATCACGAACGCGACTGTCACGATGAAGGCGACGATCGACGCCAGCCAATAGCGGGAGTCCGAAGTCGGCTCTCCGGGCGCGCCAATACCGACAAGGAGATATGCGTTCATGATGCGTTCCTTGGCGATGGGACTTCTGCGCGTGAGCGTGGGCTGTCTTGAGGACGGTCGATCCGGCTGGAGGGTGCGCGTCGCTCGTGCCTGCTCCGCGGCTGTCCGGGGGGCTTCCGGGGCCGAGTCGCGTTTCGGCCCCTCACGTCGCGCGAGACGGCGCGGAGCCGGTTGCCCCCCGCCCCGCCGGTGATCCGTCCTTTGGCTCCGAGCAGCCCCGCCATGAGGCGGTCGAAGAGCACCAGGGAAACGAAGAGCGCCGCTCCACCCACAAGCGCGCGCGACCAGAAATGCGGGTTGAGAGATGCGTCTCGTGTCCAGCCGACACCGAGCAGCAGAATCGTGTTCATGATGCGAGGAGTATGGGGATTCCGCCGTCAAAACGGGCTCAAGATTGAGGAGCCCCGCATCAAGAAATCGTCAAGACTCAGCCCTCGCCACCGGGACCGCGGTCCGTTCGCTTCGATTCGCTAGGGAGAGCGCTGCAAACTCTTCTCTGCCAGGGCGCTCGGGTGGAACCGGACTTCACGTATGGCGCCCTTGAACCAGTAGACCTCGTTCAGTCGCACGCCCAGCGACGTGCGCCCGCCCTTCTCCATTGGAGCGAACGTGATCGGTCCTTCGAGTTCTTTCTTCCCGTTCACGTAGCTCGACATCAGACGGCCGTCGTATCGCAGCGCCGCCCAGGCCCATACTCCAACCGGATGGAGCAGTGTCCGGTCGAGAAGCGGAAGTCGATTCGTGCCGTTCATGAGGAAGGTGTCGAGCGCCCACTTTCCGTCCGTGGTGAGCCGCGTTTCGATGAGGGCACGGGCCCCCACCTCGTTCTCGACGTGCAGAAAGCGCTGTTCGAGGGGGCCGTCGGCCTCGGGGAGGAACAACACCTCGATGGTGAAGGCGCCGAGGCCCGCGAGCGGATTGGCCGGCACGATGAGACCATCGTCTATGCCGTCGAAGGACACCGCCTTGCCGGGCGGGCTTTCGACCACGCGAGGCGAGCCCAGAACGCGCGGGGCATGACCACCGACGGACGTCGTCGAATCCACCGGCCAGACAATGGGCGGACTCTGCGCCACGAGCGCCAGCGAGACAACTCCGAGCGCGAGTCTCATCTACCGAAGGGGCGGCGTCGAGGCAGGCGGTCGGCGGTGACGCGTGGCCTGCTCGTAGGAATAGGCGAGTCGGATGAGCGTCGCCTCGGACCACGCCCGGCCGAAGAAGGTGATGCCTGCGGGAAGCCGGTCGCCGAGTGAGTAGCCCATCGGAACCTGAATCGCGGGGAAGCCCGTAACCGGCGAGAAGACCTGAGAGTTGTCGCCGTGCGGTGTGTTGAGATCGCCGATCAGGCGCGGGGGATTGCTCCACGTGGGATAAACGAGCGCATCGAGCTTCTGGCTGTCCATCAACTGGGTCACCGCGAGACGAAAGCGTTCGCGATACGCGGTATCCGCCTGGCACTCCGGCGAGTCGGGGCCGTTCGCCGGCCCTTGCTCCATCTGTTCGAGCCGCGACCGAACCGACGGGTGGAAGCGGCCGCCCTTCAGGATCTCCGTCAGCGACTTGACCGGCACGCGATCGCCTCGGGCGGCGAGGTACTCATTGATGTCGTACTTGAACCCCCGGCACGGTCCCATCCCCTGCGGCCGTCGAATCTCGTCGAAACCGGCGACCGGAGCGGGATCGATCACCACCACGCCCGCCCGGCGAAGGTCATCGACGGCGCGCATGAAGATCCGAACAATCTCAGGATCCGTGGTTTCGCGCTCGTAGGCCTGACGCAGCACGCCGATGCGCGCCCCTTTGAGACCGTCCGCGACCAGCGCTTTTCGGTAATCCTGGGGAAGACGCGCGGCCGCCGCCGCAGTCACCGGATCCGCGGGATCCTCGCCGACGATGACCTGAAACACCGCCACCGCGTCTTCCATCGTGCGCGCCATCGGCCCGGCGATGTCGGCGAGATAGGAGAGCGGCATGACGCCGCCGCGGCTGGTGAGACCCATGGTGGAGCGGATCCCGACGAGTGCCTGATGCGACGAAGGACCCCGAATGGAGTTGCCCGTATCGCTGCCGAGGCCCACCGCCCCGAGGCTTGCCGCGATCGCCGCTGCCGTCCCGCCACTCGAGCCGGCCGTGACGCGGTCGAGCCCATACGGATTCTTGGTGTAGCCGGGAAGAATCGAGCTGACCGTCTCGTAGGGCGTGAAGGCCCACTCGGCCATGTTCGACTTGGCGAGCACGAGGGCGCCCGCCTCCTTCACACGACGCACCTGGAACGCATCCTTGTCCGAGACGAAACCCGCGAGGGATAACGATCCGTTGGCGCTTTGAAGGCCGATGGTCTCGAAGTTGTCCTTCACGATGATCGGGACGCAGTGCAGCTTCCCGGTCAGGCCGGCTGTGGCGAAACGGCGATCGAGCAGATCCGCTTCTTCGAGAACCCGGGGGTTCGTGACCACCAGCGAGTTGATCGCGGGGCCGTTCTTGTCATACACGTCGATTCGGCGGAGATAGGCCTCGACCAGTGCGCGGCACGTCAGCCGGCCATCCCGCATCGCCACGTGAATCTGCGCGATGGTGGCCTCCTGGACCTCGAACGGCCGCGCGCTCTGTGCGGGGGCGAGCGATGCCAAGAGGAGGGAAGTGGCCAGAGCAGGGAGGAGCTTCATTGCGGCCGAGGATACGCCTGAGGATGGCGGCGGGCTGCGGAGTTCTGGCTTCGGTCGCGAAGGCCTCCGGCAGCGGGGCGCGAACATCAGATAAAGTCTCGGGCGTCCATATCGCGGAGGCGAAACAATGAAGATCACACCGCTCGGCAAGGCCATCATGGTGCTGCTGGGGCTCACCATCATCTACTTCGGCGTCCGGAACTTTGGGGCCGACATTCGCAAGTGGGCGACCGGGGGCAAAGAGGCGGCCCCCGCGCAGACCGCCAGCGCCGATGACTTCGGCGCGCTACGCAACGCCCCCGCCGACCCCGGCCGAAACGCGGGCTCCACCGGCGTGACCGCGGGCGTGCTCGCGAAAGGCGGCAAGATCTCCCGCCCCCTCGTGGTCGCGATCAATACCTGGGCCGGCCACGCGCCGGGCATCGTGGCGAACGGCGGCCTCGAGGCAAGCGCTGCCTCCCTCTACAAGAAACAGTTCGGCCTTGACGTCAAGTTCGTTCTCCTCGAGGACCCCGCCGCGAAGCTGGCGGCCTTCCGCAACGGAGACATCGACATCATGTGGAACACCGTCGACAACTGGGCGCGGGAAGCCTCGATCCTCGCCGAGCAGAACCAGACCGCCCGCTCCATCCTCATGCAGGACTGGTCGCGCGGTGGAGACGGCATCGTCTCGCTCAACACGATCACCTCCATCGAAGGCCTCAAGGGCAAGAAGATCGCCTGCACCCAGTTCACGCCCTCCCACTTCCTCCTTCTCTATCTCCTTTCGCAGTCCGGTCTCTCTCCCGAAGACCGCGCCGCGGTCGAGAAGGGCATCATCTTCACCCAGGACGCGCCCGCCGCAGCCGCCATGTTCAAGGCGAAGCAGGTCGACGCCGCCGTCACCTGGGAGCCCGATCTTTCGGGCGCCGTCACCGCGCGTGAGAGCGAAGCCCACGTCCTTGTCTCCACCACGGCCGCGACGAACATCATCGCCGACACCCTGGTCGCCCGGCAGGACGTCATCGACTCCGCGCCCGAGAGCGTTCGCGACTTCGTCCATGGCTGGTTCGAGGGCATCGAGATGATGCGCAAGGATCCCGCGAACTCCTACGCGGTCGTCGGCAAGGCCCTCAAACTCGACAACGAGACGGTTTCAGGCATGCTCTCCGGCCTCAAGCTCACCGGCTTCGCCGACAACGCTCAGTTCTACGGGCTCACCGGGGGCCGCGCGCACTACGAGACCCTGTTCGACACCGCCTTCGTGATCTGGCGCAAGAAGGGCCTTGTCACCAAGGCCGTCAACGCCAAGGATTGGGCCGACACCCGGTTCATCTCCGCCCTCGCCCCCGCGTATCCCGGCGAGAAGGTCGAGGAGGCCAAGGTCGCGGCCAAGGCTCCGTCGACCCAGGACCGGGCGATCATCAACAAGCAGATCGATATCCACTTCACCCCCGGTTCCGACCAGATCATGCCGGGCTCATTCTTCGTCCTCGACGCGCTGGGGGACACCATGACCTCCTTCGGCGCCACGTACCTCCGGGTCGAAGGCAACACCGACTCCACGGGCTCCGCAAGCGCCAACATGACCCTGTCCGAAAGGCGCGCGGCCGCGGTGAAGAAGTACATCCTGAGCAACTTCCCGAACATCGAAGCCAGCCGCTTCCAGACGATCGGGCGTGGCTCATCCCAGCCGGTGGCGAGCAACGAGACCGAATCTGGCCGCCAGCTCAATCGGCGCACCGAGATCAAGGTCGTTCTCGCTCAGTAGGGGGTACTGCTTCTCCGCCAGAATCCTCGATCCCCAGGAAACCTCGACAAAATGTTCGGCCTGAGAACCAACCTCCCCCAGGGCACGTCTTTCGCCCTGGGGCTGGTGTCGCCCATCGCCCTGTTCGGCGCGTGGTGCGGGCTGTCCTACGGCGGTTTCGCGCCGCCCGACTTCCTGCCATCTCCCACCGAGGTTCTTCGCGGGATTCTCCAGCTCTTCATCGAGCACGACCTGTGGGGCGCCATCCTCATCTCGTCGCGGCGGATCGGGATCGCGTTTCTCCTGGCCTCGGCGGTCGCCCTTCCGCTCGGGGTCCTGATGGGCTCGTTCGAAGCGGTGAATCGCTTGTTCGAGCCGGTGGTGGCGCCCCTGCGTTACATGCCGATCTCC
Organism: uncultured Acidobacteriota bacterium; assembly: GCA_964494295.1. GTDB lineage: Bacteria > Acidobacteriota > Vicinamibacteria > Fen-336 > JAGNNV01 > JAGNNV01. The sequence continues at coordinate 1,255 of CAZBTT010000130.1, read as the reverse complement.
GCGTTCATTCCCCTCCTCATCCTCTGGTTCGGGATATACGAGAAGCAGAAGATCGCCTTCCTCTTTCTCGGAGTCTTCGTCTACCTGCTGCCCGTCGTGGTTACCGCGATCCGGGGGGTGCCCGAGGAACTGGTGCAGACCGCACTCACTCTCGGCGCCTCGAAGTTCCAGGTCATCCGCACCGTCCTCGTTCCCGCGGCGCTTCCGGAGATCTGCGATTCCTTCCGGGTCATGAACGCCATTTCGTGGACCTACGTGATCCTGGCGGAGGCGGTCAATCCCGAGCACGGTCTCGGTTACATGGTCGAACTCGCGCGCACGCACCAGAAGGCGTCGTGGTCGTTCGCCGGCCTCTTCGTCATCGGCGGAATCGGCCTGATCACCGACGCGGCGATCCGGATCTTCTGGAACATCGCCTTCCGCTGGAAGGAGAAGACAACGTGAGCGCGCAGGACCCGAGCGTCCCGTCGCCGCGTCCTCAGGCGGGCGAGCCGGGCACGATCGCGGTCACGGTCGGGGAGGGTGTCGCCCAGGCGACCTACCGTCCCGAACTCAAGGCGAAGACGCCGAAGTTGAGGCTCTCCGGCGTGTGCGTGACCTACGTCGGTCGCGACGGGCACAACACCGAAGCGGTTCGTGACGTTTCCTTCGAGATCGAAGATCGGCCGGGTGTGGGCGAGATCGTGGTGTTCCTTGGTCCCTCTGGCTGCGGCAAGTCGACGATCCTCAAGGCGATCGCGGGACTGATGCCGCCGACCAAGGGCACGGTGCACGTGGACGGCGAACTGGTGAAGGGCGTCGGCCGTGACCGGGGCATGGTGTTTCAGGCCTATACGTCGTTCGGCTGGCTGACCGTGCGCGAGAACGTCGAGTACGGCCTGCGACTTCGCGGGGTCGCCGCCAAGGAACGCGAGGAGCGCGCGAACAAATATCTCAAGGCGGTTGGCCTCGCCGACTTCGCGAACCGGTATCCGAAGGATCTTTCCGGCGGCATGAAGCAGCGCGTGGCCCTTGCGCGCACGTTGATCAACCAACCGCGCCTGGTCCTGATGGACGAGCCCTTCGGCGCCCTCGATCCCCAGACCCGGTGGGGAATGCAGGGCCTGCTGCTCGACCTCGCGCGCACCGAGGACAACACCACCATCCTCATCACCCACGATGTCCCCGAGGCCGTCCATCCCGCCGACACGGTCCACGTGCCCCCGGCTCCGCCGGCGAGGAAAAGACCGTCGCCTACCTCGTGACGGAGCTGCAG
>CAZBTT010000129.1:2791-10855 GCA_964494295.1 uncultured Acidobacteriota bacterium | reverse complement strand
CCGAAAATGGAGTGGCTTCAAGTTAATTTTCCAGACCCTCTGGCTGGCGCTGGCCAGACGGCCGTCACCGCGGGGTCGCAGGACCTGATTAGATTGGCCTCCGTTAACGCGGTTTTCAACCCTTGAATTCAGGAGAAGCCGATGAAGAGATTTCTCGAGACTCTTGCCGAACAGCGTTGGGACGACCACCGCTTCTATCACCACAGCCGAATCAATCAGTCGCTTCACCTTCTGAGCGCCTTGTGTTTCCTGTGTTCGTACGCTCTGCTTTTCACCTCTCCGGTAGCGGCCGCGCTGATCGGCTGGATCCTCGCGATGCTCTCCCGTCAGGCCGGTCACTTCTTCTTCGAACCGAAGGGTTATGACGAAGTGAATCGCGCCACTCACGAGTACAAGGAGGCGGTGAAGGTGGGCTACAACCTGCGCCGCAAGGTGGTGCTGCTGACCATCTGGGCTCTGATCCCTGTGGCGCTACTGATCCAGCCCGAGTTGTTCGGACTTGTCACGGCTCACACCGATACCGCTTCATTCCTTCAGAACCTGTCACGTCTTTGGATCGCGCTCGGCGTGGGGGCGGTCCTTTTCCGCACCGTCCACCTGTTCTTCCTCAAGGACATGACGAGCGGTCTGGCGTGGTTCACCAAGATCCTCACCGACCCCTTCCACGACATCAAGCTCTACTACAAAGCCCCCCTCCACGTCCTGCGGGGCGAACTCCTCGACCCGATCGTCCCGACGAAAGCCGCGGCCTGAGACCGCACGTCTCAGTTCTTTCCCGCGAACCGCGCGGCCAGGAGTTCGCGGAGGATCCGGCGGTGAATGCCGCGGTTCGTGAGCGCGACGTTCCGCCACCACCAGCGGTCCGCCTTCATCCGGGTGGCCGCGGCTTCGAAGCGCTCCGCCACCTCGCTCCAGTCGGAGTCTTTGTAGTTGAGGCTGAAGATGAAACGCCCGGTGCCCACCCAACTCAGGGCCAGGCCATGTGCGCGCAGGTAGTACTGGAACATCCAGTTGTAACAAGAGGGCTCGGTGTAGAGAACGGTCCACACCGACGAGAGGTTCGCCACCTGAACCGGCAGATCCAGTACGCGCATCCGCTCGTTCAGCAGGACCGCCCGCTCGTTCCAGATTTCGTCGAGGCCGCGATAGATCTGCGCGACCTCGGGGGTGTCGAGACGCACCAGGAATTCGTTCATGGCCGCCATGACATAGGGGTGCGCGTTGAAGGTGCCGCGCGCGAAGCAGATGTCCGAGGGACGATCGTCGCGAAACCGCTTCATCAGATCTCGGCGGCCACAGACGACACCGATGGGCAAACCACCCGCCACTGTCTTGCCGTAGGTCACGAGGTCGGCTCGAACGCCGAAGTACTCCTGGACGCCGCCTCGCGCGAGCCGAAAGCCCAGGAACACCTCGTCGAAGATCAAGGGGATGCGTCGATCCGAACAGACCTCGCGAAGGCGGCGGAGCCAGCTGGTGTAGGCCGCGCGATCGAAGCCGGCCCGCCGGTTGCTGCTCAGGAGAGTCGAGTCGGAAGGCGCCGACGAGTTCGGGTGGAGGGCCTGGAGGGGATTGACCAGGACACACGCGATGTCCGAGCGGGAGCCGATGACGCGCAGCGCACCATCGTCCTGATCCTTGAGCGTGTAGGTGGCGCGGGGAGTCGAGGGATTGCCGACTCCCGGCTGCACGTCGTCCCACCAGCCGTGATACGCGCCGCAGAAGCGGACGAGGTGCGACTTCCCCGTGTGATATCGAGCGAGGCGCACGGCCTGCATCACGGCTTCGGTGCCCGACATGTGAAACGAAATTTCGTCGTGGCCCGAGATCTCCCGAAGTCGCCGCGCGTTATCTACGACCACCGGGTGATAGGGACCAAGGACCGGGCCGAGTTCACGCGCCCGATGGAAGGCCGCGTCGAGGCACTTCTTGTAAAAGTCGTAACCGAAGTCGTTGACTCCATAGGAACCGAAACGGTCATACGCTTCGTTTCCATCGAGGTCGGTCACCTTGACCCCGGACGAGGAGGCGACGAAGCCACCGGTTTTCAGTTGCTCGCGAACGAGTCGGCTGAACTGAAACGGCACGCGGTACGCGGCGGTGAACTGGAGGTCGGAGACGTCTTTCTGCGCTTCGGCCGTCATCCGCAGCGTGTGCGGGCGGCTCTCGCGAAACATCTCCGCAAGGCCCATGAAGGCTTCGCGGCGACGGGTGGCGATGTGTTCCGGCACGCCGTCGACACCGAAGAACTTCGCCTCGTCGTACTCGTAGGAGGGCAGAAGTCTGGCCAGTCGGGACGAGAGACGCGAGTGTCCGCCGAGGGAAGGATGTTTGGCCCGCGACAGGTCGAGCCTGGCCTTGATCCGGGGAACCGCCCCAAGACTCATGGCTCCGAGCACGAGCAGCGCGGTGGTGTCCATCGGCGCCATCAAGTGTGCCGGGAAAGCGAGACATTCCTGTGACCCTGCGCACGGCACTCGGCTCGCTGCTGCAGCAGGAGGATCTGAATTTCGCGCTCACGAACCGGATTCCACGAAAACTCCTGACCCGTTTCATGGGCTGGTTCAGCCGAATCGAACATCCGCTGGTGAGCAGGCCCTCGCTATGGGCGTTCCGGTTCTTCGCGGACGATCTGAATCTCGCGGAAGCCCGGCAGACGAAGTTCAAAAGCCTCCACGATTGTTTCATCCGCGAACTCAAGGAAGGCGCGCGACCCATCGACGACAACGAATCGACGCTGGTCAGTCCGTGCGACGCGATCGTCGGCGCCTCCGGCCGGATCGAAGGCGGTGAGCTGATTCAGGCCAAGGGCTTCACCTACACGCTTCAGGACCTCCTGCTGGACGAGCAACTCGTGCGGACCTACACGGACGGAACGTACGTGACTCTCCGATTGAAGGCGAACATGTATCACCGGTTTCACGCGCCGCATGACGGCCGCGTCGAGCAGGTCGCCTTCATCCCCGGCGATCTATGGAACGTAAACCCCATCGCCCTCAAACGGGTGGAGCGGCTCTACGCCCGAAACGAGCGGGCGGTGATTCAGATGCGACTGCTCAAAGCCGGCAAACTGATCACGCTGGCCCCGATCGCTGCGATTGTCGTGGCGAGCCTGCGTTTCGAGTTCATGGACCTGCGGCTTCACCTCGACTACCGCGGGCCGAAAGTGATTCCCTGCGACGCCGTCCTGCGGAAGGGTCAGGAGATGGGTCGGTTCGAACAGGGATCCACCATCATCGTCTTCGCGCCCGCAGCCTTTGAGCTGGCGCCGGGTGTGGTCGAGGGCGTCCCCATCCGGATGGGCGAGGCGCTCCTTCGAATCAGGGGCTGACGGATCGGGCCGAGTTCAAGAACGCCAGCGGGTGGTTCCGCACCATGGGCACGAGTTGCGACCGGAACAGCTCGTGGCTGGCCGCCCAGCTGTAACGGAGCGCGGTCGCCCGGGCCAGGACCCTTGAACAGTTTCTCGCGCGCAGGCACGCTTCGAAGAGTTCAGGGGCGACGACACCGTTGTCGCCGTTGCGGATCAGATCGGAGGGCCCGGGAGAAGGCATGGCGGCGACCGGCAAACCCGAAGCCATGGCTTCGAGGATCACATTCCCGAACGTCTCGGTGCGCGAAGGAAACACGAAGCAGTCCGCACTCGCATAGTGCGCGGCCAATTCCTCACCGAAGCGATATCCAAGCCAGACCGCTTCGGGGAAACGCGACTGCAGTTCGGCCCGCATCGGGCCGTCCCCCACAACCACCTTGGTTCCCGGGAGCGGAAGCGCCAGAAAATCAGGGAGACTCTTTTCCACCGCCACGCGACCGACATAGAGCCAGATCGGCCCTTTGAAGGGATAGAGATCCTCGCGGCGACGATCGGGACGGAAGAGGTCGGTATCGACGCCCCGGGGCCAGTGGATAAGTTGATTCCCGACGCGCCGAGCCTTCAACTCCCCGATCATGGTCTCGGTGCCCACGAGCGTTCGGTCGGCCTTGCCGTGAAACCATCTTTCGATCCCGTAGCCCCATTCGAGTGGCACAGGGAGACGCGCGCTCAGGTACTCGGGGAAACGCGTATGAAAACTGGTAGTGAAGGCCAGATTCCGACGGACCATGAAGCCGCGGATCCAGACGCCGAGCGGGCCTTCGGTCGCGATGTGCACGGCATCCGGCCGGAACTCCTGAAGCATGGCAGGGGCGCGCCAGGGTGTGCAGGCGACACGCACCTCGGGGTAGGAGGGAAACGGAAGGGTGCGATGGCCCTCGGGCGAAATCACCCACACGTCCATGCCCGACGTCTCGAGGTGTTCGACCAGGCGGGACAGGGTGTTGACGACACCGTTGGTCTGCGGACGCCAGGCGTCGGTTACGAGCGCCAGACGGCGCTTTCTCGGACCGCCGCTTCCCGGAACCGATGAGCTGGACACGCTGCGAAAGTAGTCGGTGGAGGTGACGGAGCTGCGACGGCAGGGAACCAACGGAGTGAACTTTCTCCGGAGGAGCGCCAATGTCAAACCCTTCCGGGCCACTCCTCCGATATGGAAGACCGCGCCCGCTTTCTAGCCGCGTTCGTGAAGGACCCGTTCCAGACCGCGTCGATCACGCCGAGTTCCACCCATCTTGCTCAAGCCATGATCGCCGACATGGATCTGGGCCGCGCGGACGTCGTGGTCGAGCTTGGTCCGGGCACCGGTGTCTTCACCCGCGCGATTCTCGAGGCGCTCAGACCGGGCGCGCGACTGATCTGTGTCGAAGTCAATCCGGAACTCGCAGGCACTCTTGCCGCGCGCTTTCCGCAAGCTCAGGTGATCAACGACACTGCCGAGAATCTCGGTCGCTATCTCGGTGCTCTCGGGGTGCAGGGCGGCGTCGACTGCGTGATCAGCGGCCTTCCGTGGGTCCTCTTCTCGGCCGTCGAGCAGCGGCGTCTTCTCGATCCGCTCGTATCCGCTCTAAGACCCGGGGGACGGTTCGCGACCTTCGCCTACACCCACGCGGCGTGGCTGCCCGCGGGGCGACGATTTCGGCGGATGCTCGATGACGCCTTCGACGAGGTCGTGGTGGGCGCTCAGGTGTGGCGCAATCTTCCCCCGGCGTTTGTCTACCGCTGTCGAAGAGGCGCCAGCAGTCCGTGGTGAAAGTCCGCCGCGGCACTGAGACGAGCGATGCGCCCGGATGGCAAGGCGCCGAGGAGGCGCGAATATCGGGAATATTCGGCCGACGAGCAACGCAGCCCAGCCGGGATGCAGCGTTCGTCGAATGCCGGCAGACTTTCACGACGGGCTGCTAGGGTCAGTTGAAGAAACCGGCGACCGCGACGGAGCCGATAAGGCTCCCAAGCAGCGCGCCAACGAGAACATCCGTGAGGAAGTGCATCCTCAGGAAGACGCGCGATGCCGCCACGTTCATGGCGACAAACGCCATCGATGGGAGCAGCGCGGGATGGAGGAGCGAGAGCACGGTTCCGATCGCGAACGCATTCATGGTGTGCCCGGATGGGAAGGAAAAGTCATCGAACGCCGACAGGTCGGCACGCAGGACCTGAAAGAAGGCGTTGTTCAGGCTGGGGCAGGGCCGGCAACGGCGGAATTTCTTCTTGAGCACGATCATCACCCCGTTCGCTCCGCAGCAGGCGAGAAACGCGGCGCCCAGGGCTCCGAAGTCGCCCAGGGCAAGAAGGGCCATGGCGATAAATGCCCACAGCCATCCGTCGCCAAGCCGGGTGGCAAGGAGCATCCAGACCCGGAACCAGCGGGGTGGATTCCAGTCCGCGAGCTTCCCCGAAACCCGTCGGTCGGAGTTGTCGATGTACGCGATAACCGCGTTCATCGCTCGCCACCAAACGCCAGGCGCGCGCCGAGCCGGTTTCCGATTCGACTTCCGGCCGGAATCAGTCGGGTCGAAGCGTCATAGGCACGGTGCAGGCTCCGGCCGCCCCAGCACTCCTTGGCGAAGCTCGCGAGTGTGACAAGCGGAATGAGACCGAACATCGAGGCTAGGGGCACCGTGGCGAGACATCGCGCCAGGTCGGGGATGGACCGGGTGGCCTTCGAGAGGTTCTCGCGAAGGGTTCCTCCCAGAACACGAAACACGTCGGAGGTAAGGCGCGCATAACTTCCGGAGTCACCCGCCGGCACCGTTAAGCCGGCCCGCAGTCCATCGAGGAACTCCCCGCGGTTTCGGGCTCGTGGCACGGTGGTGAAGGCACGACCTATGCCGGCCAGGGTGTGGGCATCGCTGCCTCCGACCGCTGAGAGACCCAGACCGCGGCTGGCCCGGTGCGCGCAGTCGTTCGTGGTCCGCGGCATCATTCCGTTTTGGGTCTCAACAAGGTTGAGCGCGCCGAAGGCGAGGTGAAAATCAACAGGGTCGCGGGCGCCCGTCAAGGGCGAGAAGGGGTGATTGATGCAGGCGGGCAGGCGCTGCTCGGCGAGCCATGCGAAAAGCGATTCCGGATCGCGACGTCGAGCCTTTATCTGTTCATGTCGCCTCTCGTCGAGATCCCAGACGCCGAGGTGGATCTCCCTATCCCCGCCCAGATCGAGCGTGACTTCTTCGCCGACGATGAAATCGGGGAGATGCGCGAGCTGGAGAGCCCCAGAAACCGTGTCGTGGTCGGTGATGGTCACGAGATCCATGCCGCGCCGCTTCGCGGTCTCGTAGACCTCCCTCGGTTCGGAATAGCACTCGCGGCTCAAGTGGCGCAGGCCGGGCAGATCGACCGGCCCCGAATGGAGGGTATGAACGTGCAGATCACAACGCATCGGCTTCTCCTCGCGACTTGAAGTGCTGGTTGAAGTCGTGCGGAGTAAACCTCACCAAAGCGGCGTTTCCGGGTCGCCTGCAAGACGTTTCCGCGCCACGCGAAAAAATATCTGCGAGCTGAGACGACAAAGGCTGCGGTCGATCCGTGGCGGACCGGCCGCAGCCCTTTGCTGCTAGACCCGTTTGAGGAGGAGCGTTTAGCTCTTCGAGTGACGCGCCCGATCTGGAATCTCGGGCGGCTTTTAGGAGGTTTGTTGCGGGGAGTATCGGGGAGACGCGTGACGGCGTCGTGACAGCCCGGCTAACACGCTGCAAACTGTCCGCGCGACCGGAAGGCAGTCAGGGGGCCGTGGAGAAACGGTACACCGTCTGGCTCGAGTATTCCTCGCCTGGATTCAGACGTGTGCTCGCGAAGGACGGCTGGTTCGGCGAATCGGGGAAGTGCTGGGTTTCGAGACAGAGGCCGGCATGCCGTTGGATGGGCGTCCGCTTCTTGCCGACGAGTGAACCATCGAGGCCATTGCCGGTGTAAAGCTGGAGACCGGGCTCGGTGGTGAAAACCTCCATGATCCGGCCGGAACGGGGCTCGTAAACGCGCGAGACGAGGCGAAGGCCCGCGCCTCCTGGAACTAGAGCGAAGTTATGGTCGTAGCCGTTCGCCAGGCTGAGCTGCGGATCGGCGTCGCGGACGCGTCCGCCGATGGGCCGGGGCTCACGAAAGTCGAAGGGGGTTCCGAGGACGGCGCGCAGTTCACCGGTGGGAATGAGCCCGGCGTCCACGGGCGTGTATCGATCCGCATCGATGAAAAGCTCATGACTCAGGATGTCGCCCGCGCCCGCGAGGTTGAAGTACGAGTGATGGGTCAGATTCACCACGGTGGGCCGGTCGGTAGCGGCGACGTAGGCGATCCGGAGTTCGTCGTTCTCGGTGATCGTGTACGTGACCGTCGCGTCCAGCGTCCCGGGATAGCCCTCTTCCCCATCCTCGCTCCGATGGCTGAGCCGCAGCGCTGGTCCCTCGTTCGTGCCCAGAAGCTCGGCGTCCCACACAACCTTGTCGAAACCACGAGCGCCTCCATGAAGGTGGTTGGGCCCGTGGTTGGTGGCGAGAACGTAGTCCCGGTCGTCGAGACGGAACCGTCCCTTTCCGATGCGGTTGGCATAGCGGCCGATGAGAGCGCCGAAGAAGGGATGTGGACCGAAGTAACTTTCGAGAGCCTCGAAACCCAGAACGACGTCCTCCAGACGCCCGTCGCGGTCGGGCACGTGGAGAGCCAGCCCGGTCCCGCCCAAGTTCCGTGTCGGCGCCCC
>CAZBTT010000129.1:0-2781 GCA_964494295.1 uncultured Acidobacteriota bacterium | reverse complement strand
GCCGATTGGCGAGTGTGAAGATCTGCGCTTCCTGCGGGGACGTCACAATCGTTCGAAGGGGCCCAGCCGAAGCCATCCAAACGCCGCCGCTCCCGGCGAGGAGCCCGTCAAGACGCGAGGTCGGTGTCCCGATCGTTGCGCGAAGTCCTCGGCGATTCGATCGATCGAAGCACCTTTGCGAGCCAGGACCGCCACGGTGCCGCCGCTTCCCCCGCCGGTGATCTTGGCGCCGAAGAAGCCGCGGGACGGACCCGCTTCTCGAACGATGTCGACCAGCGAATCGGTGGCATCCGAACCGAGCCCGCAGGCCGAGTAACTCGCGTGCGACTGGTACATCAGTTCGCCGAGAAGGTCGCAGACCTCGTCGGAAAGAGGGCCATGGAGGAGGCGCGCGAACGTCCTCACGCGAAAGTGCTCGTGAACCGGGTGGGCGGTGGCGGCGCGCAGCGCGTAGTCGCGGTTCGGCTCCGGCCGGGTCACCGTATCGGATGTGCGACCGTATTTCTCGAGAAAATCCCCGCCTCGCATGACCTGCGGCAGAACGCGAGGCGCCATCGCATCGAATTCCGAGGGTGTGATGTTGGCGAGGTAGCGGCCTTGGCTCTGCCCGAACCGCGGGCTTGCCTGCTCGAGGATTCGCGCGCCCATGAAGGCCGCGACGCGCACGGACGTGTAGTCCGAACCCGAGACCGAATGACGCACCCCGGAATCGAGGCCGAAAAACTCCAGTCCTTCGGCAAGGGTCAGAGGATCGCGAACTTCAGCGGGCTGGCACAACAACGACAGCAGTTCGCCTTCTCCGCCGCACGACGCGGTCATCTGATCCATCACGCCGCAGGCCGCGCCCACGATTCGGTTCTCGACGATCTGGCTGAGCAGAGCGATTTCTCGCGGGTCGAGGCTGAGACGGAGAAGAGCCGATAGCGCTTGCATGGTCGAAACCTCGAGCGCCGCCGACGAGCTGACCCCTTTGCCTTCGGGCACGTCCGAGCGGATCAGGATGCGGAGACCGGTGGTCATGACCAGGGCCTTCTCGCGCGCCAAAACGATCAGCGCTCCAAGAACGTAGCCGGCCCAGCGCGCTTCCTCGCGCTCCGCGAACCAGCGTCGCGCCGCCTCGTAGGTGAGTGGTGTTCCGTCGGGAAAGAGATCGGGGATCGACGCTTGAAAGACGCGCTCTGCGCTTCCGCCGGAATGCGCAGCGAGGCTTCTGATCTCTAACCGGCCGTCCGTCGTCGCCTGCGCCGCGACGAGCGTCGCCTCGCGCAGCGGCCACTGCAGCACGAGAGAGCCCGAATAATCCGCGATGCCGCCCATGACATCGAGACGACCCGGAGCGCGGGCGATGACGATCTCGCGCGACGAGTCGAAAAACGGATGGCCTTCGACCAGGGCGGCGAACGCGCGCGCATCCTCCAGCGGGAGCAGCGGCGGCTCGAGGATAGGACGACTCATGGAATCAGCTTGCGGGCGCGCAAGGCTGCCTGCAGGCGCGGCTCGATCTGAGCGCGAAGCGCTTCATTCGCGTACCCGGCCCACGCGACGTCGGTTTCGATGTCGAGAGGTGCATTGAGCGGGCCGCCCGCGGGCTCGGCGACGATGACTCCGGCTTCGCGCGCGATCAGCTCCGTGGCGAGATCGTAGGGATGACAGCAGATGCCGAGCTTCAGGCCGCGGGCATTCAACACCGGTTCGATCAGGGGCCTCAGGTCGGCGACGAAGCGGTCGTGACCCGCGATCAGTTCATAGAGCTGCCCGCCCGTGCAGATGTACTGGTCCTCGAAACACTGGGCTTTCCCCTTCTGCACCGGACCGAGCGCTTCGCGGACAATCTCGTCGTCGATGGCGGCAAGCTCTTCGCGCGCGCCGGGAAAGAACCGGGCGATCGTGGCGAAACCGTGCGCGATGGTGACCGCGGTCGACGGCTTCAGGGTCAGCGCTTCACTTGTCTTCAGAAGTCGGTTGTACCGCTCGGCGCGGGCGCCCGCTCCCCGAAGGGCCCAGAGCCGGTCGCACAGGTGTTGTTTGAGCAGAGGAATCTCGGTCTGGACCGCGAGGACGATATCGGCGAGCGACGTGGCCGAACCGCGATTGGGAGCCACGCCGGTGAGGATCCAGGCGCTTCGCTTCTGATACATGAGACCGCGCGTTCCATCGATGGGATCGACGAGGACGCGCCACACCGCTTCCGATTCAGACCGACCGCGGGGAAGGACAACGCCGTCTGGAGGCAGACCCTCGGCGAACAGAACGATCGGGGCCAGCGACGCCACGCGCTCCTCGAAAAGGGCCACGAGCCGCTCCTCGCTGATGCGATCCACACCGTAGATCGTGTCGCCGCTCGTGTCGCGGTCCACCTCGCTCAGGCGGTCATCCGCAGTCTCGCAAGCGGCTACCACGAGGTCGCGAATCTCCGCCTGGATCGCGAAAATCGGTGCGAGGAGCGACGCCGCGTCGGTCATGCGAGCGTGTAGTGAACCGAGGGAAGCGCTCGAAGTTCCGCCGCCTTCTCTTCGGGACACGTGTCGTACAGGAAGTTCCCGCCCCCGATCTCCAGCGCCATGATCCCGCGGAAACTGCGGCCGGTATGGCGTTCCATCAGGTCGACGGCACGGGCAATGGTGCGGCTGTCGGTCAACCGCTCCTGACCAACCAGTGGCGCGCCCATGTTGGACACGGCAGCGACCCAGTCGTCATCGGCCAGCTCGTCCGACGGCATGAGCTGGACGCGATAGCCCTCCTTGTAGAGGGCCCGCATGTTCAGGAGGCCAAGATAGGGGC